>JAHEAU010000133.1 GCA_024642625.1 Lewinellaceae bacterium | reverse complement strand
TTTTGCCTTTTCAAGACTGCGCTCCTGTTTTAATTCCTGAATGACCTGGTCGACATCTTGTTGATCGCGTGACTTCTGTTGCAACGCCAACTCACGGATCTCCATTTTATGTTTCTTTCGCTGGTATTCCAGATCCTTGAACAACTGTTCATAACTCACGACCAACTGATCCAGTTTTTCCTTTTTTTCCTTTACTACATCCAGTTGCTCTTCCAATTGCCGGCGGTCATTCTGTAAGTCGACCAAGAGTTGGTCGACTGCTTGATTGGCAGTCCCGCTCCTCTTTCGAGCATAGTCCAATATTTCTTCGGACAATCCACTTGAACTTGCAATTTCAAATGCAAAAGAAGAGCCGGGTTGGCCAACACGCAATTCGTAGGTCGGATGCAATTCTTCCTGATTGAAGACCATCGAACCATTCACAAGACCGGCATGCTGAAATGCGTAGATTTTTAAATTCGAATAATGGGTAGTCACTACACCAAGGACTTTTTTTCGATTGAGTTCGTGCAGAATCGCTTCTGCAATTGCGCCACCCATTTTGGGATCTGTACCAGAACCAAATTCATCAATTGCCACCAACGTCCTTCGATCTGCGTTTTCCAGAAACTTGCGCATATTCTGCAGTTTCGAACTGTACGTACTCAGATCATCGTCAATGGATTGTTGATCGCCAATATCTGCGAAACACTTTTGAAATACAGGTAATACTGAACCGTTTCGTGCCGAAATAAGATATCCCGCCTGAGCCATTACCTGAATGAGTAAAACACTCTTCATCGTAATTGACTTGCCGCCTGCATTCGGGCCACTCAAAACCAGTATCCGATCCTTATTATCCAATGTCATCCCAAATGGAATCACAGGTTTCTGGAGCGCTTGATTCTTGATCCATAGAATCGGATGAAAAGCTTCGTCCAATTTGATCTGAATTTCCTTAGTCATTTCAGGTTTTGTCCCATTGTACATTCTGCTCACAATCGCTTTTGCCCGAATCAAGTCAAGCCTGATGACATGGTGAATCAGCGCTTGAAGGTAGTCCTGAAAGGGCCGTATTCGTTGTGACAATTCTTTTAGAATGCGCAAAATTTCCTGCCGCTCCTCTGACTCCAACTCAAATAGATCATTATTGCCTTCTACGAGTTGAGCTGGTTCGAGAAAAACCGTTTTTCCTGAGGCTGATTCGTCATGAATTATGCCTTTCATTTTTCGTTTGTGCTCGACAGGTACAGTCAATACCAATCGACCACCTCGTATGCTTTCTCCGGAATCTGTCAGCCAGCCGCTCTTCTTGTATTGCATCACTAACTGTCTGAATTGCTTGTCAAGTTCTTTCCGTAAATTGATCATACTCCGTCGAATGGCCGCCAGAGCTGGCGATGCGGAATCGCGAATATCACCAGTATCGTCAAAAACCTGTTCAAGCAACCGCAAGGGCTCAGACTCATAGGGCAAAGATCTGATCAATTCGACCAATACAGGATAAGCAACCTCATTTTCTTCATCCGGATATTGATGGATATCCTGATGGATGTAGAGGAGATTCCGATAACGAAGAAGGTCATCCACCTCCATTATATAATCCACTACACTCAGATAACGGAAGGACCCACGAATATCTTCATAAGGCGCAAACGGGACGGGATTCGGTCCGATCAATGTGCGTGCCCATTCATCCACTTCATCCAAACGACTCTTGACTACTCGAATATCTGTTGATGGTTTGATCTCAAGGGCTAATTCCTTACCGGGCTCCCCAAGGCAGCGATCAGCAGTCATGTCCAGTATTCGGCTGAACTCAAGGATTTGGGGAACATCTTCTGGAATAAATAACATAGTCAATCGTTCTTGCGAAGATAAGCAGGCCTGAAGATCGCTCCAGTTGGAGATTGTACCTTTGGCCGAATAAGTAAACAACATGAGAGGGAATACGTTCGGAAAAATCTTCCGAATTCATACATATGGTGAATCTCATGGTCAGGGGATTGGGGTTGTAGTCGATGGTTGCCCTGCTGGATACCCACTGGATACGGGTATTATACAGGTTGAATTAGACCGACGTCGACCAGGACAATCTGCTTTAACCACAGACAGGCAGGAGGCCGACCAAGTCCAGATTCTATCTGGTATTTATGAGGGAATAACGACTGGGACACCCATTCATTTGTATATCCCAAACAAGGATGCTCGTTCTGGTGACTACAACACATTAAATGCGCTTTTCCGACCTTCGCACGCCGATTACACCTGGCAACAAAAATTCGGGATTCGCGATCCTCGTGGTGGTGGCAGATCGTCAGCACGAGAAACCGCCGCCCGTGTAGCTGCAGGTGCAGTAGCCCGATCCATTCTGACCCATGAGGGTGTAGATATTTTATCCTGGGTGACCCAAGTCGGTCCGATTACTCTGCACCACCAACCTGACCTGGTTACTCGGTCGCAGATTGATGCACATTTGGTTCGATGTCCGGATCCAATAATTGCTCATAAAATGTCAACCTACATTTCAGAGCTCAAGGATGCCGGCGACTCTACTGGTGGTGTTATTATGACCCGGGTCACCGGTTGTCCATCTGGATGGGGTGAGCCTGTATTTGACAAATTGCATGCAGACCTGGGAAAAGCCATTCTAAGTATAAATGCATGTAAGGGCTTTGAAGTCGGTTCCGGATTTGCTGGAACCACTTTACGTGGATCAGAACACAATGACCCATTTGTTCAAAACGAAAGTGGTGTCAGAACAAAAACGAACAATAGTGGAGGAATCCAAGGTGGTATCAGCAATGGCATGCCCATTGAATTTAAAGCCGCATTTAAACCCGTTGCAACGATCCGAAAAGCACAGGATACTATAGACAATGAAGGTCACAATGTCCAATTCTCTGGAACAGGCCGGCACGACCCTTGTGTGGTACCCAGGGCAGTGCCTATTGTAGAATCCATGACAGCTCTTGTCCTTGTCGATCATTTTTTGCGTCAAAAATCCAGTCATAGATGAAACCATTCCCCATGATGACTGCCCTGTTCCTGGGATTCATATCGTTAATCTCAATGCAGTGTGCGACTTCCCGCACAATAGGTGCTGAGCCAATTACTATTGCATTCTATAACGTGGAAAATCTGTTTGATACAATTGATGATCCAAACTATGCTGATGAGGACTTCACTCCTGAAGGAAAACAACAGTGGAGCACCGAACGATATTATAAAAAACTCAACCACCTGGCAGATGTTATTGAAGCTTTGGGGAATCCCGAAATCATGGGTTTTGCAGAAGTTGAAAACAGGAGAGTCTTGGAGGATCTCTGTCAATCAGGTCATTTAAGTGAACTTGGTTATAAAATCGTCCATTTTGATTCACCAGATCATCGTGGTATTGATGTCGCATTAATCTTTCAATCTTCCTTATTTACCGAAATCGAAAGCCGCCCCATACCGGTGACTGTAAATGATTCACTCGTGAAGGATTATACGACCCGGGATATGTTGTACGCCCGATTGAAATCTATACAAGGAAAAACGTTGCATGTGCTGGTCAATCACTGGCCTTCTCGTCGGGATGGACCCGAAATCTCGGAAGCACGTCGCATGCAGGTTGCCAGGCAAACTCGAACTGTCATAGATGAAATCCAAAAGACGGACCCTGAGGGTTATATTGTGGTCATAGGTGATTTTAATGACGAACCATCAGATCGAACACTTCAGGAGGTGATTGGGGCTGGTTCATCTGCTGATCAATCAAAAAACCTGTTTAATGCAATGTGGGCAATGGATCAACAGAAAAAGGGCAGTTATTTTTACCGTGGAGATTGGAATATGCTCGATCAAATCATCCTGAGTAAGAACTTTCTTACTCCAAAAGGGATCTGGACGTATGACTCAACCACAGTTTTCTCAGCTCCGTTTATGATGTACAAAGATCCCAAGAATGGCCCGCTACCCAATCGGACATATGGAGGAACGAGATACTTTGGTGGGTATTCTGATCATCTTCCGGTGATGGTCAAGTTGCGCCAATGAACATCAATCAAATTCCTGGCGAAAGGTAAATCCGAGTCCGGTCTTGAATCTGCGATTGCCTAAAATAGTCGGCTCGGATCGTTGATAAACTCTGACTTTCAAACGTCGGTCATCTGTGATCGCATATTCGATTTGAAAATCACCACCAACCATCAATGTTCGAGCTGTCTCCAAACCGGTGGTATTCAAAATATTACCTTTAACTGCCAGACTTAATCGATCGTCATAAAAGTTGACCTTCTGACTTAAATGGAAGTCAGTATTACTGAAGGCATCTGCAAACTGGTTGATATTCAGATCACTTTGATTGATTGAAAAGCCCGCATCAAAGTCCACTCCGGAGATTACACCACTATCGGAAATCAACTCGGATAACATGGCCGTCATATATCTTGAAAACTGGTTGGAAATCAACTCACTGACGGTATTGATACCGGCCACATATTGTGTGCCCTGCTGAGTCAAGCCAGATGGCAGAAAATTATTGGACATGATCAAACCAAACACTTGCCAGTTCATTTCGTTGGGATCCCTTCTCAAGGTTTGCATTTTCGTCTCTACGAGACTTCTGATTTCGCCCACCAGTTGAGGAAAAGTCAGATCAAAGTTGATGATGGGTTCAAGCAGTTTGCCTGTCAATAACATCACCAGATTTACTTCAGTGGGATTACGTGCTGCTTGAGTGGTGTTACTTGCTGAGGTGACGAGATATTCGGTAATCAGGTTATAAGGCGGCGTGCTGGCGATAGCATAATTGGCTCGCAAGTTAATTTGAGCTCCAAAGGGATCACCACTCCAAAGGATGGTTCCACCTCGTTCAACCAGAAACGACTTGTTCACAAGATTCTGAAAGGTGAACAAATACTCTCCGCGTTCGATATTATAGTCACCATACATCCGCATAGACCCTGATCTGGGCACTTCTAATCGGATATTACCTCGCCCATAACCACTCAGGATGTCCCCGGCCCTTTCATCAAAAATGATTTGAACCAAAGATTCTTCGGTCAATACAAGGTCCATTTCAAATTGCAACCCCGTGGGACCTGTTTTTTCAGCTTGTTTATTCTGAAGTGTATCTGAAAGAGATACGAATTCCACGAACTGCAACTCCGCCCCGGTCGATTTTGTATTTACCGGAATGCTCAGACTACTTCCTTTCGCTGTAATTGCATTGACATAGATATTGGTTGCTTTGAATGTTCCCGAGAAATCGACTTTCATTTTACCAATCCCGGTTCCATAATAGAAGGGGCTATCCTGCTTGCGGGTATCCAAAGCCAACATACGTTCCGATTCGATTGAACAGCTTAACCCCCACCCTCGAAAATGATCATGGATGATACCGCCTTTAACAGTCGCTTCGTTATTCAGGGCATCTTTAAGGATCACGCCAGTTGCATCAAACTTGTAAGAATCTGCCTTGATTCGACCACTATCGACATGATAGCGAGTACCCAGATATGAAATGGTCGTATATAAATCAGATACATCTACGTAACCATTAAGTTCTGGTTTATTCAGTGGCCCAGATAAGTGAAGATCTGCATCAAAACTTCCTTTTGTATCCTTGATGCCAGCAGATAAAAAGTATTCAGCTATCCGAACCGGAAAATTGGACGTTGTTAATTTGAGGTCAACTTTGCCTCCCTTATCCTTGAATTCATCCCCATACCAAAATCCTTCAACTGAAAGTCGTTCATTTCGCTGACCTAGTTCAAACGTATATTCCATTGGACTTTTCAACGTCGCCATAGACCCATAAGCGATCATAGAACCATATTGATCGCCATTCATACGAAGTGAATCCGATCTGGCAAGCAATGCAAAATCTTTAAACTGGAATATATTTCGAATCAACAGATCGACATTAATTTGGCCATCAAACTTGACTTTGTCATAGTTGAGCACCTTATTCAACATTCCAATCTCCAAATCCTGCAAGTGAAGAATGATCCCTCGATTTCGATAGTCCTTCACTTCGACAGTTCGACCATTAGACGTAAAACGAAGATCTTGAACAGCTAAGAAAGTTGAATCAAACTCGAGCAGGTTCCCTTTGGAAATAGCCCATTGACGATTCGTAAATACAAGGGAGTCATTTTGCAAATGCATCTTGTAACCATTGGAATCAATCTGAATGGTTCCCAATAAATTGGTACCGTATGGATACTTTTCATCGACAGATACTTTAAATTCATATGGGCCAGATTGTCTCTCCGCAAGAATCTGGATACCATGCAGCGTTGTCGATTCTGTCATGATTGAATCAACCTGGATCACAGTATTGGTTGATACATTGCTGCCTGTAAAATGAAACCTCAAATTCCCTGCTTCTTGACCTTGAAATGCAAGTCTGGGAATTTCGGCGTCAAGCGTAGCGGTATTATTTTGATAATCGATCATGCCAAAAGCCACAGTACCATCCAGATAAGGTGCTTTTTGATCAAATGCTTTCATAAAATCATGCAACTTTCTTGCTTTGATATCAAACGTAAAGCTTTTCGTTGCGAGTTCTTTTTTCACATCATGACTCAACTTAAATCGTGCAGCAGCTTCAGGAAAGTGAGCCGTCAATCTGGATCCGATGACATCGCCCAGCTCCAGGATCTGAAAATCTCCAATTAAATGTGCTTCAGCCAAGTCTGATTCAATCCGTAACTGACGGGCAGGACCCGGTTCACCAGTAAGTCGAAGAATCAAAGAATCTGCATGCAGCTTCCGGTCATTGGGCTGGTCGAGATCAATCTGTAATGCCCTGGCATATCCAATTAAGGAATTAATATCTCGACCTTTTAAATTGAGGTCAACGATACCCGACATACTGACCGGGTTTTCTATAAAGTTCAATGCCTGAAGGTCCAAATGATTGATAATGGCCCGAAAATCAAAACTTGGTAAAGAATCACGATAGCGCACAAATCCTTCAAATATCAGATCGATATTCCGATCCCGGATATCAAATTGCCCGTTAAACCTGTCCTTCGTCAGATCACCTTTGATCTTTAGATTCTGATATACATAATCCCGATATCCCAGTGATTCAATATTAGCCTGGAGATCTGCTTGTACTTTTTCAAGAGTCAGACCTTTGCCATTCTTGACAACAGAATGAAAAGAAACGAGGCCAAGTTGAGGGTTTGAAGTCCATTTCCCGAGATCAAATTTTCGCAAGCCAAGCTCTCCGGAATAAGTTGCATTTGCCAATCCTTGCTTCAGATTCATCCGCATGTCAAGAAATGCCTCACCCAGCTCAGTCTTTAATTCACCAAATGACACAAAATCCACGAGGAATCCATCAAATCTACCCTTGAAATGCAGTTTACCCAGTTTATTGAAGTTGGGTGGCGGACTAAATCCTGGGATAATTTCTCGCAAAGTTCGAATGTCCGTAGACAATTCTTCCAATTTCAAATTCAATGATTCTTCATGCTGCACCGCCAAATTCCGCGAACCAAAACTACCCTTCAATTGAAAATGATCCCCCATTCGCAATTGAATATCACGGCCTTTGAGATTGTTGATTCGAGATCCGAGAAAGCCATCTAAATAGATTGCCAGTCCTTTATTTTTCTGAAAGAATGCTGAAGATTTTAATGCCGGAGCAAAATAAAAGAGGTCTGATATACCCACATGTGAATTATGAAAATGACCAGCCAAAATGACTCGATTATTGAAATCCAGGAAGTCAGGATAGTTGCTGTAACGCAATATCAGTGTATCTCCAATCGTACTTGTGGCCGTTTTCATGCGAATACCATTGAATTCGGCAGATTGTCGATTGACACGAATGTCATTAGCAGCCATATCCGTCAATGTAAAACCGGAGGATTCCTTTAAGCTTGATGATTCAATACAACCTGTATAGGTATGCTGTTCATTGAATGAAAATTGCTTCAATTTCACATTGAGATCCGTGACCATCATATGATCATAATCGATTTCGTTGAGTTGCTTGGTCCGGATGGGTGACCGATGATCGTTGTTTAAGCTAAATGTTGCGTTTTTAATTTGAACATGGTCAAACTGAAAAGAGTAAGGTGTTTTAACGTGAGGGTTGCTTCTTGCGCTATCTAAATCATTCTGCTGCGGCTCTTTAGCCAGAAATGTCCGGACTTCTACCCTCGCTCCATCTGCAATGGCTTGTGTGAACTCAAAGTCCAATGGACTGAAATTGATACAACGGACAGCAATGTCAGCTTTTCCCGAATGCACAGAGATATACTTTCCAGAGATGGAGTCTGTCTCAATGAAACGAAAGTCATCCAATCGAACCCGACGGATATCCAACTTGAAATCACCCCCTGACTTTTCTTTAGGCGGAAAGAGACGCTCTACAAGTCGCACAATGTTGTCAGACCCATCAGCATATCGTTTCATATTGAGGGTACAACCTCTGATCTGTACATCGGTAATAGCCAGTTTACCTCGAAATAATCCCGGTAAATCTCTGATAATGTGACTGCCGATGACTTCTGCATCCAGCAGACTATCTCCTTCCAAACTTTCAATATGAACACGTTCCAATTCGAGGTCACCCTGCCAGGTTAACCGAAATGATTGAATATCAAAACGGGTCCCGGTCGTAGCGCTAATCCGCGAAGTCAAATAGGCAACACCTTGCCGTTGGACAATTGGTAGATTGACAATGAAAATAATGAACCCGAACACCATTAATAGAATGAATGCCAAGCCAAAGAAAAACCGCAGGATGCGACGTCCTGTGGTAATTTTTTGAACTGGTGTTTGAAATGGTCCTGGTTGTTCCATCGTGTGGCTCAAAGATAACGATTCACTTCAGGGTAATGGTTTTCTTGATTTTCGGGTTAACGCCCCTTTAACCTATCGTCTGATCAATTGATTCAAAAAGTGAGCTGCCCGATGTTCTGACCAGTAAAACCCATTCGGATCTGCACCGGGGAACCCAACATGTCCGCCAAATTTGGGAGATTCAAAGCACAAAAATTCGTGATTCTGCTGTAAATGATATGGATAACATTCCGAGCCAAGAAAGGGGTCATCCTGAGCATTTACAAGTAATACAGGACAGTGAATCCGATCAAGCCATGGAAGGCTACTCGCATGCTCCCAATAGTCAAAGGCACCTATAAATCCATTCACAGGAGCCGTGAATGCCTCGTCGAATTCGGCAAATGTCCCCGATCTGCGAATGGCCTGTTCATCCAGATCATGATCAAAGCGGCTCATTTTACTCAAAGCCTTTGGCACAAGTGTCTGAAGAAACCTTTTGACATAAATCCTGTTGATTCCCCGATCCAGTTGCCGACTGGACGAAGACAAATGGATCGGCACTGAAAAAGTGACTCCACCTGTGATAATTGAAGAAAGATGACTTCCCTCTTCACCCATGTATTTGAGCACGACATTACCTCCCAAACTAAATCCAGCCATAGCCAATTGATCATACATTCCCGTTGACTCAACCCAATGGACCAAAAAGCGCAAATCACCCGTTTCACCAGAATGATAGGATTGCAACAATTGGTTTGGTTCACCACTACAACCTCTGAAGTTGAGTGCAATGACATCCCAATTTTCAGCTAA
>JAHEAU010000365.1 GCA_024642625.1 Lewinellaceae bacterium | reverse complement strand
CCTTGGACCCATCTCGCGACTGTACCGCATTGGATTGATAATTCTATTTGACCCATTCACCGGATCAGCGCCGACTGCAATTCGGGAGCAAAGTGGTTCAGGAATGAAACCGGTTATTTTCCAGGACTGGAAACGTGAGAGAAAATGAAGACCCAACACCTTCTTGACTCATTACAGTAATACAGAGGCCAAGGAGATCGGCCAATTTGCGGGCAATGGATAGCCCCAATCCTGCACCGGGAATGGAAGAACTGCGTGAATCATCTGTCCTGTAAAAGCGATCAAATACCTTTTTAATATGCTCATCTGCGATGCCAGGTCCATTGTCATGAATAGTCAAAACACGTTGATCTTCGCTCCAGATCAGCTTGATCTCGCCTCCTTTACCCCCATACTTCCAGGCATTACTTATCAGATTTTCCAATATCAACCCCAAAAGTGCCGGGTCGGTCGTAACAAACCCATTTCCTTGTATATCGATTGCAAACTGCATTCCTTTTTCAGCCAACCGAGATTGCCACTGCCTTGTCAAATCGTCTAGATATGCGGACAAGTCCAATAGTGATGGTTTAATTGGAATGCTGCCATTCTCCAACCGAGCCAGTTGCAAGAGTTGCTCCAAAATACCGTGCATTCGGTCCACCTCATGGATTACGCTTTCAATTTTCTCTTCATAATATTCCTTTTCCCGAGGTTTCCTGAGGAGGACCTCGAGCGTGCCCCGAATAGCCGTCAGTGGTGTGCGAATCTCATGTGAAGCATCCGAAGCAAACTGCTTTTCCCGCTGTACCCCATGATCGATGCGCTGCAGCAATTCGTTAATTGTTGTCGCCAATAGGTAAAGTTCATCCTCATTTTCGGGAAAGGGCAATCTGGAATGGAAGTCAGTCTCTCCAATATTCCTTGCCGCCTGGATTAGTTGTTGGACAGGAGCAATTCCTTTCGCTGTGGCGATAGACGTTGCTGCAAAAAGAATGATCAACAATAGTGGAAAGGAGACCCCCAGAATATTGCGAAGATTATGAAGAACAATTGCAGATTCTTCCTGTGATATTCCAATAGTCAGCTGCCCGATAATAACGCCAGTCTCATTACGCATTGGAAATTGGCCCTGTCGAATCCGTTTCTTTCCGATCAGGCTGTTAAAAAATCGATCTGATGTCAAGTCAGGATTATAAAGAAGAATATCTTCCTCCAGATTTGAAGACCTGAAAAGGACCCGCCCATCGTCATCCACCACTTGGAGAAATGTAGGATTCACTTCGACTTCGAGATGTTCATTTTCTTCCCACTCTGGCATTGCATCGATCAATATCGAGTCACCTGCCCATCGAAGGCTACTCAGGATTTCTTTCTTTTCTTGCTGGATATCTGAATCCAGATGATTATAGGCTGTTTTGAAGACGACACCATACACTGCAAGAAACACAAGCCCGATCGTCACTGCCGCAGCGATCGCTGTAAATAAGGCAATCCGGTTCCTGAGACTCAATTTCATCATACTTCGTTTACTCTATAGCCAATACCGCGTATGGTTTCGACAAACGATGTCTGACCTGGTGTATCCAGTTTCTTTCGAAGGAAATTGATGTACACATCTATGACGCCTGTATCGCGATCAAAGTGGATGTCCCAAATCTTTTCAATAATGCTGGTTCGCCGACATATCTTTCCTTTTTCACTCAATAGCCATTCAAGTAGTGCAAATTCCTTTTGTGTCAATTTGATTTCTTCGCCTGCTTTTGTGACACGATGTGACATAACATCCATCATGATATCCCCGACGGAATAGATATGGTCAATATCATTTGCATTGCGTAACAGTACCCTGATCCGGGCCAAAAGCTCGTCAAATGCAAAAGGTTTCCGCAAATAGTCGTTGGCCCCTGACCCCAGGCCGAAAACGACATCATCTACTGTATCCTTTGCCGTCAAAAAGATGATCGGCACTTCTTTATTTTCATTTCTTATCGCCCTGCAGATCTCAACTCCACTCAGGCCGGGAAGCATCCAGTCGAGCAGGATCAAATCGTATTCCGAACTGGTGTCCTGTGCCAAATTAAGTCCAACCTTACCATTGTGAGCAACGTCAACGGAAAATCCCTCTTCTTGTAATCCCTCCGATATAAAGTTGGCAATGGCGACTTCATCTTCGACTAAAAGGATTCGCATAACAACTGATTTTCAAGGTAATGTTACGGCTCTTTATTGCCGTTCAATGTATCGTCAGATTGAAAAGTATCCAAACCCAACTGAATTCCTGCTCCATGTTGGAACACCAATTGCCCCCCCAGATATCCAGTTCTGGCTATAGCAATCAATGCTAAAGCGAATCCAATGAGGGCGATCCATTTCAAGCTCCTGGCATGAAGATGAAAGATCGAGGCTACGCTGCGCAAGACAGTAGCGCCCATGATGGCACCGATGGCCCAATATGCGGCCTCCATGTGTGCCAACAAGGCGCGACCAAGCGAACCTTCATCCATCCCGTCACCCGCCAGCCGACCTGAAAACCAGGCAGCCACTGCACCTAAGGCACTCAAGAGTAACAACATGAATCCAACCTGCCTGAAGAATGGCCTTTTCAAAATCAGTCCGACCAGCTCAGAAAGAAACCCGATCA
>JAHEAU010000132.1:6460-9654 GCA_024642625.1 Lewinellaceae bacterium | reverse complement strand
CTGATCTGGAAGACTGGTAAAAATAGCAAACTGGTCCATCACTCCACCCCTGACTCCTGTTCTGTGCTCGCTCTCCTGTGCCAGATCGATCATCTTTCTGACTGGCAGTTTCCAGCCAAACTGATTGTTCATGATAAAGATGAGTCCACAAGTCAGTGCGGAGGATGAGGACATGCCGGCACCCATGGGGAGGTTACCATCAAGGAGGATGTTCAGCCCTCTTATGGGGAGTTTGTGCGCCAATGCAGTATGAATGACTGCAACGGGAAATCGTGACCAATGATCATGGCGAATGGGGATATCCGACAAGGCCAGGGACACTTCCTCTTCAAATCGTTCTGCTCGTATCCGGATGGATGGCTGACTGGAAGGCACTACTGCAAGAAGCAGATGGAGATCAGACGCACCGGGTAGGACCCAGCCTTCATTGTAGTCGGTGTGTTCGCCAATGATATTGATCCGTCCGGGAGCCCGATAGAGGGTAGCCTGGCTGTTGCGTGCGCAGAACGATTTGATCGGCAGGGGTAGATTGTGGGTCGTCGAATTCGTCACGGGTATTCCTGTTGATCAATCATCGGTATAGATACCTCTGTTATTCATGCTTTTCCTAACCCCTTCCTGTGGGAGGATTCCCGACCAAGATACCGATGCCATGCACTTATCCAATCAGGTGAAGACCAATTGGATCATTGACATGACATATTGATCCGTCGTACATCCATTTTGGGGTGGGGCCTACCCCAGCCCACTGGCACGCATGACCGCTTGATTGCCAAATCGATTACGGATCCTGTCCATAGCCTGCATGAGGTGGACCTCTTCGAGGGTATCTTCAAACAGATCGATTTGATAGTGACCCTGAACCAGTCCGCTGAACTTGACGCCGATCAGGCGGATCAACTGACGGCGTTGGTAGAGTCGGTCAAAGAGGTTGAGTGTAGCGCTCCGCAATGGGCCATCGGTGGCCGTGTAGGCGATCCGTCGTTGCATGGTGTAGGTGTTGAAGTCGGCATACCGGATTTTTACGGTGATGCAGCTTGTGAGTTTGTTGGCCTGACGCAGGTCAAAGGCCAGTCGTTCGGTCATCCCCCGCAGCATGTCCCGCACCCGGTTTACGTCGAGGGTGTCTTGATGAAAGGTGCGTTCGGTCGACATGGACTTCTGCTCCTCATAGGGCTCGACGGCAGCATCATCGATGGCATTGGCTTTACGCCATAGGTCTCGACCCTGTTTCCCAAATTCCCGCTGCAGCAGTCCCATGGGGATCTCACTCAGAACCTGGACGGTCCGCACGCCCATGAAGCTAAGCTTCTTGTAGGTCTCCTTGCCGATACCGGGGATCTTGTTGGTCGACAAGGGGGCCAGAAACCCCTTCTCCGTCCCTGCAGGCACGGCAATGGTTCCATTGGGTTTGACTTCTCCTGTGCCGACCTTGGAAACCAGTTTGTTGACGGAAAGGCCAAAAGAAATGGGAAGTCCACTTTCCCGCATGATTCGTTCCCGCAATTCACCCGACCACTGCATACACCCGAAGTAGCGATCCATCCCTGTCAGATCGAGATAGAACTCATCGATGGATGCCTTTTCGAAGACCGGTGCCTGATCGGCGATGATCTCGGTGACCAGATGCGAGTATTGGCTGTAGCTGTCCATATCCCCTTTTAACACCAGGGCATCCGGACAGAGGCGCAAGGCCATTTTCATCGGCATCGCCGAATGGACACCAAATCGCCGTGCTTCATAACTACAAGCGGCAACCACACCGCGGTCACTCGTCCCACCGACGATCAGTGGCTTACCCCGAAGACTGTCGTTTTTCAAACACTCGACTGCCACAAAGAAGGCATCGAGGTCCAGATGGAGAATAGCCCGGTTGAACTGTGTCGTATTCATGAAAGGTTATGAGGTTGGAGTGGACTTTGAGACGAAGAGACACAGAAATTGGTAGGCGGAAGGCGGAAGTGGTGACCTTGAGACTTTGTTATTTTGGAACGAAGGGACTGAGAGGCTTTGAGACGCAGAGACTGAGCGACGAGTATCTCTGTTTCGGTCATTCGGATTTGGCATATGGTGTTTATTTGTGTTTTGGGATTTGAGATTTGTCATTTCCACTTCTCAGTTTCGGTCATTCGGATTTTGAGATTGGAATTTATTTGTCATTTGGGGTTTGTCATTTGGAATTTTTGCCGAAGGCGTTATTTCGTGATTGGGTTATTTCGTTATTTCGAGAGACTGTGAAAGTGGAGCGTAGAGCGTAGAGAGTGTGACCTTGGGACTTTGAGAGTTTGTAAGGGAGTTCCAACAGCCCCCGAGGCCTCGGGGCAAACAGCGAGTGAAGCGAAGCCCAAACTTCCAAACTGCTGAACGTTTGGTCATTGGGGTTTTGAGTTTGGAATTTATTTGTCATTTGGGGGTTTGGGTTTTGTCATTTGGGGTCCCCACTCTTTTTTGTGCTTCAAATTTAAAACATTTTGTGTCAATATCAATACGCTTCGAAAGAAAAACCTGCCCTATTTTAGGCGGCTAATCTTCAACCTATGTCCGAAAGCCAACAGGCCACAAGTCGCTCCTCCCTGTACACCCTCATCACGGTCTTTTTTTTCTGGGGGTTTGTCGCCGCCTCAAACACGGTGTTGATCCCCTTTTTTAAGGAAAACTTCATCTTGCAACAGTGGCAATCCCAATTGGTGGATCTCGCATTTTATGCCGCTTACTTCTTCGGATCGCTCATTTACTTCCTCATATCCTCACGAATTGGTGACCCACTGAATCGGATCGGATACAAAAAAGGCTTGGTGATTGGCTTCCTGATCTCGGCCTGCGGTGCAGCTCTGTTCTTTCCTGCAGCCAACATGGGATCATTTCCACTGCTCCTCCTCGCTCTGTCTGTAATTGGTTTAGGATTCACACTCCAGCAGATTGTCGCCAATCCATACATGATCGCAATCGGTGATCCAGCAACGGGTGCACACCGGATAAATATGGCGCAGGGGATCAACTCCCTTGGTACAATGACCGGTCCTCTACTTATCAGTTGGGCCCTTTTTGGAAATATCCAGGAGGAGAGCAGCCAAGGGATAGATGTCGTCAAATTGCCCTATCTGATTCTCGCTGGATGCCTGGTACTCTTTGCTTTGATTCTGGGTCGTTCAAAACTCCCAGCAATCACCACGACTGAAAAAATCAGCCATGAT
>JAHEAU010000132.1:0-6450 GCA_024642625.1 Lewinellaceae bacterium | reverse complement strand
GGCATGGCAGCCATCTTTATTTACGTCGGGGTTGAAGTCAGTATCCAAAGCAACTTGCCGGCACTTATGGCCGACCCCACAATGCTCGGTCTTGACCACACCCAGACTGTTCATTATATCAGTCTGTATTGGGGAAGCCTGATGATCGGCCGCTGGACAGGGTCCATCGGTGTGTTCAAGGTGTCGCCAATAGTGAAAAAAGCACTCTGGATTATCGTCCCCCTGATCGCTTATGCAGTTATCCTGCTTGTTAACAGCCTGAAGGGAAGTCCACTAACCGATCTATTTGGTTACCTGCCCTTTATATTCATTTGCATCCTTGGATTCTTTATGGGCAATGACAAACCCGCCCGAACTCTGATTTTGTTCAGTTTACTCGGAATGAGCATGATGCTGGCTGGATTGTTTTTGGAGGGCCAATGGGCGGTTTATGCGGTTGTCTCCGGGGGCTTATTCTGTTCCATTATGTGGCCTTGTATCTTTGCACTCTCCATAGCTGGACTGGGAAAGTATACAAATCAAGGCTCCTCACTTTTGGTCATGATGATCTTGGGAGGTGCCATTATCCCTCCACTCCAGGGCTATCTGGCTGATATGACCGGCATTCACATGAGCTATTGGATACCGGTATTCTGCTTTGGCTTTCTTGCCCTTTATGCATGGCGGGTGAAGTCCATTCTGAACGCACAGGGAATTCACTATGATCAATTGAGCGAAACGGATATACAACCGTCTTGATGAAACGAAATAATACGATGAGATATTCGCATTTCTCTTTCGGCTTGTTGCTGCTTGTATGGTCTTGTTTACCATCCGCTATTCAGGCACAGTATGACCCCATTCCAGCTATCATTCCAGCCCCGGTATCTGTAGAGATGGAACAGGGCCGCTATTCCTGGCACGAGTTTGCTGGCATAGCCTCACCTCCAACCTCGAAACTTTTTACCAATGTCCAGCACATTTACGATGAATTATTTCAGCTAGGAGTACCGGTTGATAAGTACGGTAATCATTTCCTCGAATTTGAACTTGACACCCTGATACGAGCTAATCCGGAGGCTTACCAATTGGTGATCGAACCGAAGTCAATCACCATCCGTGCTGGAACAGATCAGGGATTGCTTTATGGATACATAACATTACTCCAGACGATGGTCAAAGACTCCATCGATGGCAAGTTCTATTCCCCTTGTCTGATCATCAATGATGCACCAAGATTCGCCTATCGAGGCATGCATCTGGATGTTTGCCGCCATTTCTTTCCTGTTTCGTTTGTTAAAACGTACATCGACTATCTGGCCATGTACAAATTCAACACCTTCCACTGGCATCTAACAGAAGATCAGGGCTGGCGAATCGAGATCAAGCGTTACCCGAAGTTGACTGATATTGGCGCCTGGAGATCAGAGACATTAGTTGGCCATTTCAGTGACCAGCCACAAACCTATGACGGGACTCCCCACGGTGGTTTTTATACCCAGGAAGAGATTCGTGACGTGATCTCCTATGCCACAAAAAAGGGAATCACCATTATTCCGGAGATTGAAATGCCAGGCCATGCATTAGCGGCATTGGCAGCCTATCCAGAACTTTCCTGCACGGGAGGTCCATTCACACCCGCAACAACCTGGGGCGTATTTGATGATGTATTCTGCACCCGGGAAGAAACAATCACCTTTCTCAAAAATGTCCTGGATGAAGTGATCGACCTCTTTCCTGGCCCCTTCATCCATATAGGTGGCGATGAATGCCCAAAAACCCGGTGGAAGACATGTGTCGTTTGCCAGCAAAATATACGAGATCATGGTCTTGCCGACGAACATGAACTACAAAGCTGGTTTGTCAGGCAAATAGAAGCACACCTGAACAGCAGAGGTCGGCGATTGATCGGATGGGATGAAATTCTGGAAGGGGGTCTGGCACCGGATGCAACAGTGATGTCTTGGAGAGGCACAGCTGGAGGGGAAGCGGCCGCAGCTCTTGGGCACCAAGTGATTATGACGCCAGGAAAGCCATGCTATTTTGATCACTACCAGTCCAAACGTCCAGATCAGCCCATCGCAATTGGTGGATTCAATCCCTTGGTGGCTGTTTATGACTGGGATCCCATACCCGAGGGCCTGACCACTTCCTTTCACCCAATGATCATAGGGGGCCAGGGCAATGTCTGGACAGAATATATGTCTACTGAACAACAAGTTGAATACATGATCTTTCCGCGTTTGGCTGCCCTTGCAGAAACGCTATGGACTCCTGCTGAAAAAAAGGATTATGATTCTTTTTTAGACCGTCTGGATTCCCATCAGATGCGCTGGAAAGCTGCCGATATCAACTTTTTCCATTATTATCGCTAACTCTATTCCAATTCACATGCCTTCCAGACGTTCTTTTATAGAGAAAAGCATCCTTTCAGCAGCAGGCCTGGTGACTGCTTCACGTCATCTCCACTTGCCATCCTTCGGACCAACTGGCCACACAGATCATTTGGTAATCAGTACCTGGGATTTTGGCATTCCTGCCAATAAATCAGCGATGGAGGTACTCGAACGAGGTGGTTCTGCACTGGATGCAGTTGAAGCTGGCGTCATGGTCGTAGAAGCAGATCCAATTTCCACATCAGTTGGAATAGGGGGTTTTCCGGATGCCGAAGGGGATGTCACCCTCGATGCATCCATCATGAATCATGAAGGGCAATGTGGTGCAGTGGCCTGTTTACAAAAGACGCTCCACCCCATTCAGGTGGCAAGGGCTGTCATGGAGCGTACGCCTCACGTCATGCTGGTTGGGGAAAAAGCCCGCGACTTTGCTCAGCAGATTGGCATACCAAAAACAAATCTGTTGACGCCAAACGCAAAACAAGCGTGGAAAGCATGGAAAGCCAATAACCCAAAATGGCGTGCATTCAGTACCGACATCAGCAATCATGATACCATCGGCATGCTTGCCCTTGACAAACTAGGGAATCTCAGTGGGGCTTGCACGACATCAGGATGGGCGTTCAAGATTCCAGGACGAGTCGGAGATTCACCGATCATCGGTGCAGGGTTGTACGTCGATAATGAGGTCGGAGCAGCAACTGCCACCGGAACTGGGGAAGAGGTGATCAAGATCTGCGGTTCCTTTCTGATCGTTGAATTGATGCGGCAAGGGTTTTCGCCAGAAGACGCATGCAAAGAAGCTGTTCAGCGAATTAAAAAACGGAATCCAAACAACCCCGAACTGTTTGTCGGTTTCCTCGCAATCAACAAATCCGGTGAACATGGTTCATTTTCCACTAAAACCGGATTTGAATACGCCCTTTTTAAGAAGGGCGAAAACAAGTTGATATCTGGGCCATTTTGAACAATCGTTACTTGTTTTCCAAGCCATAATACTGGGAAACGACCTCTTTTACCTTGAAATAGGCCGGCTTTTTCTGTCCATAATAATCGATGATTGACCAGCTGGCTCCCGGCCAGGGTTCGTTAAATTGCCATAGCAGACTTCCCATACAAAAAGGTTGGGCATTCAAATGTGCAGTCAAACCGATACTGAATGCCTTCGCTTGCAATCGATGACCGATTCCAACCCACGCCTTAAAGTCATTGCCCGGGTCAGGTACTTCTTCCATGATACGATACTTGTCGATTAGTCCATTCCCTTTATACGACCGTTGATGAAATGCCATCACAGGACTTTCCAGAGCCCAATCAGTTGATTTGCTGAACTTCTGTAAAGATTCCCAGGCCGGGAAAGACTGCATCCCATATTCACTCATGAACCTTGGCACTCTGGTCCGTAAACTGTCAAACGGCATTTCTCCATGCCAGACACCCCAAAAGTGATTATCGCCATGTGCAAGATCGGCAGGGTCACCCCAATTACTCAAGGGACTCGTCTGGACATAGTCCGTCAACTTGTTCAACTTATCCACTAAATCTGGTAACACCTTTCCAAAAAGGATCTCATAGTCTGAGTGCATAGATGTCATGGCGTCAGGTGTCCATTTGTATGTTGATGGCCAACCCCAATTTTTCCAGGCGACATCAATTTCATTGTTGCCACACCACAATGCCAGGCTTGGATGTTTGCGCAATCGGATCATTTGTTCCGCAACTTCCTGCCTTACATTTTGAAGAAATAAAGAATCACCAGGATACATCGTATTGGCAAACATGAAGTCCTGCCAGATCATGATCCCGAGCGAATCTGCAAGATGGTAGAAAAGATCGCTTTCATAGATACCGCCACCCCAAACCCGAAGCATAGTGAACCCGGCATCATGTGCACTCTGGAGTAAATCCCGATATGTTTCGACAGGAATCCGACCCGGAAACATGTCGGCAGGTACCCAATTTGCGCCGACGGCAAACACCGGTCGCCCATTGACGACAAATGTAAATGGCGTACCCAACGAATCCGGTGTTTGGTTGAGTGTGATGGTCCTGACCCCCGCTTTCCAGGTAAGTTGATGTGTACTGACTGGACTGGTTGCTTTAACATCTACATCGACTAATGCTGGCTCCCCTTCATGTAGAGGCCACCACAGTTCTGCATTGATGAGATTGAATATAAATTCATGGGTAGATCGACCAGGCATCACTTCTACGGCTTTGACAACTTTCAGCTTTCCTACTGTAGCCTGCATCTGAATCGCTTGTTCTCGATCAGAATACAGACTAATCTGAACGACGACTTCCGCTGTATCATCCTGGATCCGCGTTGTTTGCAACCATGCATCTAAAAGCTGAATATCTGATCTTGTTTCCAGGTAAACCGGCTTCCAAATACCACAGCCCGGCATTGGAGGCGCGAAATCCCATCCAAACTGATAGGCAGCTTTTCGGCTGAATACTGAAGGTTTTCCGGGATATCGATCACTGTCAGCTGGATAAGTCCAGGGAATAGCTTTGGAGCTTTCCTGACCACGAACAACTGCTGAAACGAATACAACCTCAAGTTGTACCGTGTCCAGATGCCGATATTTTGTTAGCGGAATTTTCCAGGTCCGAAACATATTTGAAGCTTCCAGGACCAGATCGTTATTAATAAAGACATACGCATAGGTATCCAGCCCTTCAAAGACCAGATCCACCTGTTTCGAAATGGGTATTTCCGGAAGACCCGTTAACCAACTCGAATAGATCCATGTTGTCGTATCTATCCATCCAAGATCGGATGCTTCATCCCGATAATACGGATCCGGAATTTGCTGATTGAGCAGGAGGTCAACATGAATAGACCCGGGTATCCTGGCGATACCCGAATATTTCCCATCCTGAGAACGATAGGTCCAATTGGTATTCACAAGTATTCGATCACCGGAGGTATTCATGTGTTGACCAGAGGTGTATTGGTTTGAGGACATTTGCACCAGACCGGCTATCAGCCAGCCCCAAATCAATACCCTGTTTGAACTGTAAGACGAGTCCATGTTCATACGGTATCAGCTGTTTTGGAATCCTTTTCACAAGCGCGTATCAATTTGCCAATGAGCACTGAATCTGCTTGTCCATCAGCCCGAAGGGAGGCCGAAGAATGAAAACTCGAAATACCTCTGGATCTCATTTTGGCAATGTCTCCAGGACGCACGGATCCGGCAGCAACGATAGAAAGTGTGGGTCCTGCAATTTGTTGATATGCCGCCAATTCTTCCACATGATCTCTGGCCAGACCGGGCCCGCCACTGGTCAATACTCGATGTACCCCTCTGTCTGCTAACAATTTTATGGCCATACCCTGATCAATGACTTGATCGATGGCCCGATGAAAAGTCAAGGTGATATCCGATCCTGCATGTTGGATAATTTGATCTACCTGATCCCAGGCTACACCCACTTCATTTGTCAAGCACCCGAATGTGATGGCGTTTGCTCCGGACTTTCTGGCTTCAGCTATTTGGTTGAGTAGAATCAACAGTTCATGCTCTGAATAACAAAAGTCACCCGGTCTGGGTCGAATCATCACGCTCAGGTCTCCTGAAAAGATCGACCTGGCCTGCCGGATCATGTTTTTTCCGGGCCAAAGTCCGTCAAGTTGATAATTGACACACAGCTCAATGGAGGTCACGTCTGCCATATGGGCAAATTCAACACTTTCTAGATCGAAGCAGCAGATTTCCAGTTGGCAGGTATCTTCTATCTTGCGAGTCACTTATTGAACGATTGGTTATGCGGAAGATAGTTATCCCTCTCCTATTCCTGGCCACTGCTTTATCAGCGCAAGGCCCTTATTCAGAATTTGTAGACCCGATGATTGGTACTGGGGGCCACGGACATACATTTCCAGGTGCTACGACGCCATTTGGGATGGTCCAACTGAGCCCGGACACCCGATTGGAAGGTTGGGACGGCTGCTCCGGATATCATCATGACGATCAATCTATTTACGGCTTTTCACATACGCACCTGAGTGGTACAGGAGTAGCAGATTATTGTGATATCCTCGTGAGCCCGATGAGCGGCCGTCCCA
>JAHEAU010000364.1 GCA_024642625.1 Lewinellaceae bacterium | reverse complement strand
AATGGAGAGCCATTGCGGAGGAATATCCAAAACAATTTGCTGCTGTTTGGAGTCTAAAAGGACGAATGTGTTCTGTTTGTCTGCCAGGCAGATATTCTATTCCTGAAGGCCCAAGTGCCATTCGCATTCATCATGCGTTGAGATGAGAAGATGTGCGAATTAGACCAGGCCCGCCACCAGGAAGATCATTCCGACCTTCAACAAGGGTGCTCCAAATGTGAGGAATCTGGTTTGTGCGGGATGCAAAAATTGCGGTTTCGCCGGGAGGTCAGTGGTTAATCAGAAGCATCATGATGTCCAGCAGATCAGAATGTCTGGACCGAATGGTTTCATGGCCTGATATCCCTAAAGGTATGAAGAGGTAACATTCTAGCCGGTGATCAAACGCATGGATTCGCCTAATCAAGTTAGACCAAGAGCCAGGAGGGCAGCCAGGAAGCTGGCACCAATTCCAAGCGGTATCCCTTTGGCGAACCCGACCAGGTGGGGTTTGAATTTTGTATAGTAGGGGGTGTCCGGCAGGTGCAAAAAGTCGGGATGCCATCGGACAATCACCAGATAGTCCAGGACGATCAGATCGTACAAGTGGATGATCATAAAGACGCCAAATGCATGTCCCCATAAAGCAACGATTCCGGTTGGTACTTCTGCATGTTGGATCAGGTAGATATTACTGATGAGCAGGATGCCGATCAGGAAAACAAGAAAAAGGGTGCCACCCAGGATCGATTTCAGGGATCGGCTCTTTTTCCGGTTGCCTTCCTCATCCCGCATTTCGGCTGCGATACCGGAACAGGCCATCAACACCAGGAAGACAGTAAATGCGAGGCATCCAATACCTCCAGTGGTCAGGATGGATTGGAGAAAGAGGGGGGTGGGCATGGAGAAGGGGAAGTCGGGTAGCACTTAGATATCTCTTGTTGGAATACTATTTTATTGGGCGTCCATCATGGCATCCCAGAAGTCGCTGTCCAGCTTTTTGATTTCGATGACTTTTTCAACTTGCATGCCCAAGCTATAATTGTACATATGTTCAGCTAATTGATTCCCATCAATCAGAGCTACAGTTGTTGTATTCAGATTCCGAGCGTATTCAAGGGCTCCTTTCGAAAAAGAAGATGTCGTGATAAAGACCCCTTTATTGGATTGGGCCACAGCCAGTGCACCAACAAACTTTTGAATTTCTTCCCGGCCAATGGAATTATCGTATCCATATCGTTTGGCCTGGATGTGGATTCTTCCCAGGCCCAGGACGTCCTCTTTGATAATACCGTCTATCCCTTTATCATTGGACTGCTGGGTCACTAAACCGGAGTTTTCTACCTCACCTCCGTAGCCCATGGCCTGAAGCAGGGAGACAACCAGCTTTTCAAATTCACGCGGAGATTTACTCAGTACGGTATCAAGAATCTCACGGTAGATAGAGTTTTTAATACCTTCAAAAGCCTGGTAAAGTGATTCTTCAGGAGTCAGTTGATCGTCTGAAATGATTGGCGCATGACTATCCTTTGGTTTTTTCACACGGGTTTCTTCCCGTAGAGCTATTTTCTCCTGGATGTATGTAAATACATGTTCCGGTTGCTTGAGTTGTTCTTTTCCAGTCTCGTTAATGGCATATACACCACGACGTGGTTTGCGTACTAGTCCAGCCATGTTTAGATAACTGACTGCCCAGCAGAGCCGGTCATAAAAGACTCGCCCATTCCCGGATTCATATTCATGTTCGACCTGTTCCTTCGACAAGTTAAAATGCCTGGCCATGGGTGTCTCAAAATCACGTAAACGAACTTCTTGCTCCGTATTCAGGTATGCCAAAACAGGAATGATGATTTCATCGTACTTGGGGAGGTCCATAAATAAGTTGACTTTTCAGTGTTTAATGATGCAAAGAATGGCAGGAATACGAGTGATTAACGTGTCCAACCGATAAACTTTTCAGGAATGAACACGTTGGCAACAGCTGTTTTCCCCGTTTTATATACATCCTCAGTGTTCGTGCCACCCCATTAATGCATCTCCAAGGCGAACGTTTTGCAAGAGTTATCTCATTTTTCTCCTTCTTTGGCAAGATGAATGAACGGTACACGAAGTAAAAAACCAACTTTCTGTCTTTCAGGATCAGAAAACTCCTTTAGACCATAATTAATTTCATCAGGATTTACGTTGTGCCATGTTCCAAAAATCCTATCCCAAAATGTAAAAATATCACCATAATGGCTATCTGTAAATTTTGAATCGTTTGAATGATGAATTTTATGCCAACCGGGTGTTGCGAAAACATATCGTCCGTAAGTTTCCATCCATCGCGGAAATGCAATATTTGCATGCTGGATGATCACGAATACTAACCCAATTGTCCCATAAATAATAAAAGAAGTTATTGAAACTCCGAAAACCATAATCGCAACACATACGTAAAGGCCTTGATTATAGACTACTTCTAATGGATGAAAGCGCAATGAAGATGACGTATTTAAACTGAGGTCAGCATGATGAATCCGATGAAAACTCCATAAGAAAGGGACCCGATGCAACAGGTGATGATTGCAATAACTGCCAAAGTCAAGAAGCATGACACTGCCAATTATTTCAATTGCGGGTGGCAGATCAACGTGATTAAAAAGTCCAAGTTGGTGTTGGGCTGTG
>JAHEAU010000363.1 GCA_024642625.1 Lewinellaceae bacterium | reverse complement strand
TCTTTCTGTTCTCATCAATCGAGCCCGTCAACAGGCTTAATCCATTTATTTATACCTTTGATTCAAGCAGGAATTATGGAAGAACTTATTAGCCAACTCAAAGCGGATATCATAGAACAACTCAATCTGGTTGATGTGAATCCGGACGATATTCATGCAGATACACCTCTTTTTGGTGAGGGTCTTGGCTTGGATTCGATTGATTCTCTTGAAATCAGCGTATTACTTGAGCGGAAGTATCATGTGAAAATTACAAATTCACAAGAAGGCCGGAAAGTATTCCAATCCATCCGCACCATAGCGGAATTCATTCGTGAACGCAGGGATGCCGAAATTGTCTAATTCTTTTGCAACACCAATCGGATCGACAGGTGCTGATTCAACGACATTATGTGTAACCATGTCTATATCACTGGCGCAGGGAGTATTTGCGCAATCGGACAAAACACGAATGAAGTTCGGGAATCACTAGAAAAAGGATGCAGCGGGATTGGTCAACTCCAGTTTATTCAAACAAGGCATCGGGATGTTCTTTCAGTCGGGGAAGTCAAATTAAATAATGAGGCTCTCCAATCCAGGTTAAACCTTTCTTCGGATCTGCCATTAACCCGAACGGCTTTACTCGGACTGACAGCCGCAAAAGAGGCCATGCTCCAAGCCGGAATAGAAGGCACTGACTCCTTCCGAACGGGTCTCATTTCTGCCACCAGCGTAGGGGGAATGGATATTGTTGAAAACCATTTTCAATCCTATATCGATCAGAATTCCCTTCCAGAACATTTGAACTACATTCATCATCTGGATTGTAGTGCCAGCACGGAGCAAATTGCTGAGCACCTTGGCATTCGTTCGTTCCTGACTACGATTAGCACAGCCTGCTCGTCATCCGCCAATGCCATTATGTATGGTGCCCGATTAATTCGGCATAATATTCTGGATCGCGTAGTTGTCGGAGGTACTGATGCTCTTTCCAAATTCACAATTAATGGATTCCATTGCTTGAAGATTTTGGACCCCAACCACTGCAAACCTTTTGATCAACATCGCGCAGGTCTTAACCTGGGTGAAGGTGCTGGCTTCCTCGTCCTTGAATCCGAAAAAGCACTGGGTAATAGAAACCCTCTCGCCCGACTGACCGGATATAGCAATGTCAATGATGCCTACCATCAAACCGCTTCCTCCCCTACTGGTGAAGGCGCACTCGAGGCCATGTCCATTGCATTGAAAATTGCCGGATTGAAACCTGAAGACATCGACTATATCAATGCCCATGGAACTGGCACTGAGATCAATGACCTCTCAGAAGGCCTGGCCATCCAAAGGCTATTTGGGGAGAATCTTCCTCCCTTCAGTTCGACAAAAAGCTTTACTGGCCACACCTTGGCAGCCGCTGCTGGAATTGAAGCTGTCATTTCTTTGCTGAGCTTGCAAAACCAAACCATACCGATGAACCTGAATTGGAAAGTCGGTATGCCAGAATTAACCATTCAGCCGCATATTCATTCGCAGAAAAAATCCGAGCTTCATCACGTGATGTCCAATTCATTTGGTTTTGGAGGCAACACATCGACATTAATCCTTTCAACATGTGCATCATGATGAGGATTTATATTTCCGGTAGTTCATCTCTTTCCCCTCAGGATACGTTTTCGACAAATCGATTGCCCGAGAATTTAATTCCCTCGGTAGATAATCGATTGACGTGTGTGGAACCATCATCGTATGTCTCATACGTCCCTCCAGTGAGAGCAAGACGGATGAGTCGGATCATTAAAATGGGTCTTGCTTCAGCCATCCAATGTTTGGAAAATGGAGGTTTATCTCAACCTGAGGCAATTATTGTTGGTACAGCACTGGGTTGCCTGGAGGATACAGAGAAGTTTCTGATAGCCATGCTCAAGGATGATGAACAGTTTTTAACACCAACTCATTTTATACAGTCTACACAAAACTCTGTTGCCGCTCAAATCGCAATGCATCTCCAATGCAGGCATCATAATTTTACGTTTGTTCATAAAGGATTTTCCTTCGAAAGCGCCATTATCGATGGGATCATGTTGCTTCGGGATAAGGAAGCATCAACGATTTTAATTGGCGGTGTGGATGAAATGACCGACCGCAATTATCAGCTGTATTCTGAATTGGGTTTAATCCGGAAAGAACCGACCCCGGCAAACGAAGTATTAACATCCAGAGGGACAGGAGCAATAGCAGGTGAGGGTTCCACTTTTTTCACTTTGACATCAGTAAAACCACCCGGCAGGGCAATCCAATTGGTAGACATCCAAATGCATCTTGGTGACCCTGGCCCTGTTGAGCTATCCGAATTGATCACGATCTTCCTGGAACGCAACCAGTATCAAGCGAGTGATTTGTCTTTGTGTTTGGTGGGCTTAAATGGTGATCTGACTCATGATCAACCCTATCAGCATTTCCTGGACACGCACGAGACAAGTATACCTTTAGGTTGGTACAAACATTTATGCGGTGAATACCAGACCTCCTCGGCATTCGCTTTGTGGCTTGGTACACGAATATTCATCGAGAACCACATTCCTGAGTACTTGAAGCTTAATGAAGTTCAACCAAATGAATTAAATCGCATTTTGATCGTCACGAATTATGCGAATAATTATTCGTTCATTCTACTGGAATCAT
>JAHEAU010000131.1 GCA_024642625.1 Lewinellaceae bacterium | reverse complement strand
GTCCGAACATCGCCCTTGCCTGGCACACCAGTGCCGAATTGCTATCAAACACAGTTGGGTTTCGTAAGGGCTGAGCCATGTCGAATGTCGATATGCTGTCCATCCTTGTGAGGGGAGTGGGCGGACATGGGGCTTCTCCCCATCTGGCCATCGATCCTGTCGTCATAGCTGCAAAGATCGTCGTCGATTTGCAAACTATCGTCTCCAGAGAAAGCTCCCCGTTTGATCCAGCTGTCATCACTGTAGGTGCCATTCATGGGGGAACGGTTGGCAATATTATCCCGGATCAGGTGCAGTTGGAATTAACCGTTCGCTCATTTGGTGATGAACAACGCGCTTCTCTGGTCCAGGCTATTGAACGGACATGCTGGGGTACAGCTATTGCTTCGGGTGTTCCAGATTCGCTGTTGCCGGTGGTCACCGTACGAGATATGTTTACACCTGCCTTGTATAATGACCCAGGTTTGGCAGCGAAAACAAAGCAGTTTCTGGTGGACTATTTGGGAGAAAGCCGGGTGCTCGATATGGAAGCACAAACCATTGGGGAGGATTTTTCGAGGTATGGCCGTCAAGAGCCGCCCATTCCATCTTTGATGTTGCGTTTGGGAACAGCCAGATTGGCTGACAGTTCATCAATGGGAGATTCCAATCTTCCTGGGCTGCATTCTCCTCTTTACCTCCCGGATGCTGAAAAGGCGATACCTCTCGGGATCGACTTGATGAGTAAATTGGTCGCCCGGATTTCAACTTCCGACTAAGTGTCGGCTGCTGGATAGTGCTGCTAATCGTGAATAAAAAAGGCCGCGCCCAATGCTTTGGGCGCGGCCTTTTCAAATGGATAAACTAGACTATTAGTTTGGCAGAACCCGGAATTCCGTCCGGCGGTTCTGTGCGTGTTGATCTTCAGAACATTCAGTGCCGTCAACACATCCATTCTTCAATTTGGTCTCACCATATCCATTGGCAACAAGGCGTTTCTTGGCTATGCCTTTGGATACGAGGTAATCCACAACAGATTGAGCGCGGCGCTGAGACAGATCCTGGTTGGAAGAAGCACTGCCACGAGAATCCGTGTGAGAGTTCAACTCGATACGGATACCCGGCTTGGCCTTTAACAGAGCAAATAACTTGTTGTCAATCACCTTGCGCGCTTCCGCAGTCAGACGAGCACTACCCAATGGATAGTAGATCGGCAGAACATTCAGATCGGTCAGTTTGCAATCGATTTCCACCCATTCGCTGAGTCCACCTTCCTGCTTCAAACGGGTGACTTCGTATGTGCGGTATTCTGCAGGAACAACCGTTTCTACAATAGTCTCATCCTTCACCAATACTCGCTTGGTAATCGTGATGTATTCTGCAGGAATATCAATCGTTTCATAGCGAGCTGGTGTGACTTCAACCTGCGTAGCATAGGTCTTTGTCTGGCCACCAGCTGGAGCACTGCTGAATGATGCGTCATTTGTCAAGGTCTGGATGCCGATCCCCGTGGTTTGCTCGGGATATTCGACATAACAATAAACGCGGCAATCACGTGGATCCTTGGACTGACAATCCGCATATGCCGACTTCCACTCCATGTGATTGTAGGCTTCCTGGATGACTACAGTCTTGGTGTCAGAACCAAGCTTCGCTGGCGTAGTCGTGATCTTCTTGTAGGGATCCTCAGCCTGATAAGATTCAGTGACATTTTTATAGGTAGCAGGCACATAGACAAACTTCTTTGAAGCCGGCTTGACCAACACTTTTTCGTCGACGTTCTTGTATTCAGCAGGGATTACTTTGAGGGTTTTATATTCCGGACGCACCAACATCTTCTCCTCGGTCGTTTCCCATACATCCTCCGTCTCACAGCTGACATAACACTTTCCAGGCTGTGGATTGGCAGGCCCACTTTTTTGAGCTTGTGCACTGATTCCGAATCCAAACAGGATGGCAATGAATAAAATGATGTGTTTCATAGCGTGATATTAATGTCAATAAAGATGTACCGAACTCATTCTTTTGAAAATGCAATACTTCAAGCAAAAGAAGAAAAGCAGTACCTTTCAGGGTGCAAAGGTACGATTTTTACTTCGTAGTTGTTGGGTGATATGAG
Organism: Lewinellaceae bacterium; assembly: GCA_024642625.1. Classification (GTDB taxonomy): domain Bacteria; phylum Bacteroidota; class Bacteroidia; order Chitinophagales; family Saprospiraceae; genus JAGNXB01. The sequence goes on along the minus strand of JAHEAU010000131.1, from coordinate 7,709 downwards.
CTATTTCATTCATATGTGTGGTCGATTTCTGTTTCTGTTGGGTGGAATTCTGCTCTTTCCTACAAACACATGCAGCGCCAATATACTTCCAGTCCGTTCTGATCAATTGATCAATGACCGTCTGGACCGGCTCCGCATGACTGACCTTGATGGAAACTCCTTGTCGATGGCAGATTTTACCGGAAAACCAGTATTTCTAAATTTTTGGGCAACATGGTGCAAGCCTTGTATTCAAGAAATGGCCTATATCGAACAACTGTACCAAATATATGGTGAGGATATTATCTTCCTCGCTGTAAGTCGCGACGAATTGGAAACGATAAGGCAGTTTCAACAAACGCACGATCTCGGATTTCAATTTGTCCGTCTAGATGTCGAATATATTGATGCGTTTGTCACTTCCTTGCCAACAACCCTTCTTATCGACAGAAGAGGTGAAGTGATCCATGATGAAGAAGGCGTTCGTGTATGGGATTCGGAGAACTGCCTTAAAAAGGTAAGGGATCTGATTAAGTGAGACTCGGCAGGTAAGACCCGATGAACAAAATGAATTTCAGCTTTTCATATGACTTTAATCATTGCCAGTTGCCAAAAGACCAATGACATTTATGAATTGATGAAATATTACTAAAGGAAGTTGTCCTTTTTTTATAGAAAAGAACACCTTTTTCAGTCAACCAACAGGATGTACCTGCAAATTTTGCAATTATGGGAACATCCAGATTTTGTTATAGTATTCTTGCAGTTTATCTGATCGGATCCTGTTTGAGTGTTACCCTTTTGGGTCAGTCAAACAGTCTTGAACCGATGGATGAAAAGGAAGTCTTTTTGTCCAGTTTTCTTTCAACCTATTTGTCATATGAATCTGTAACTGGCCATGAACGCGAAGCAGGAGAATTTTTTTCTAATGTATGCGAGCGTCAGGGACTGGTTGTTCGGATCCTGACAGATAAGGACGATAGCTACAATTTTGTGGCTTCACTATATCCTCTGGATTGTGGTAAACCCAATATCATCCTGCTCAATCATATCGATGTTGTTGATGCTGGAAAGGAGGAGCAATGGACTTTTCCACCGTTTAGCGGAGTTATCAAAGACGATGAAATCTGGGGTCGAGGGGCGATTGATAACAAAGCCATGGGCGCCATGGAACTTGCTGCGTTGATTGACTTTGTAGAGTTAGCTGCAAATCAGGATCTACCTTTTAATGTAAGCATACTTTCTGTTTCAGGGGAGGAAACAGGCGGGGCAAAAGGTGCTGACCTCGTGGTGAACCAGTTCTTTCAGGAATTGAATCCGATTGTTGTTTTGGGAGAAGGAGGATCAGGCATCTCAGGTGTTATCAGTTCTGACCCTCAACGGTTTCTGTATGGTATTGCCATCAATCACAAACGGGCTCTTTGGCTGCACCTGACGCTTATTCAGCCCAGTGCAGGACATGGTTCTGTGCCGACCAATGAGAATGCAACGATGGCGATGGTCTCTGCATTGGACCGATTGAATCAACGTAAACGAGCGATAAATTTTTCCTCTGCAGCGAAAATCATGTTCACAGAGTTGAGTCAATATGAGGAAGGATTCAAACGGGTGGCATTGCGAAACATTGGATTTTTCAAACCGTTTATTGAATCCTCGCTACGGAAAGAACCAATCATTCATGCGTTAGTGACAAATACTGTGACCCTTACAGGGATTCGAAATCCAGCTGGAGCAGATAATCAGGTACCTCAGGAAGTTGTCGCTGTTTTGGATTGCCGATTGCTACCTGAAACAGATACGGATGACTTTTTGAAAGAATTGAAAGAGATTCTGGATGACGATAATATTACTATTGACGTGATCAAGGAAACTGTTAGAGCCAGTGATACCCAACCGGATGTTTTTTATTCCATGCTAGAAACATCTCTGGAACGAATATATCCGGGTTCAAAAGTGGCGCCTATTCTCTTCCCTGCTTCAAATGATAATAACTTTTTCAGGGCCAAAGGAATTGCTGCATATGGTATTTTACCAATTCCCATGACTGAAGAAATGATCGAAGGTGTACACAATGTAAATGAGCGCATCAAGATATCAGTGTTGGTCAGTGGTTCTGAAGTATATCGTGAATTCCTCTTTCAGATTTTTGATACAGCACTTCTTCCAGGAGCGTTGACACAAACTGTCCGTGGAAAGGTCGTAGACAAAGTGCTCGGCCTGCCACTTTCTGATTGTACAGTGATCCTCTCTAATGATACAGCTGCAATTCATGCAAGCAGGAGCAGTTTAATTGGTGAGTTCAAAATGGATCAAATTCCAATCGGACGATATCGATTGAAAGTGATGGCTGAGGGATATTTGTCAGTGGATATTCCCGGCATTATTGTAAATACGGGGAGGGAAGTTGTATTGACATGTGCATTGGATGAAGAGAAGGCTGGCGATGGTACGAAGATGAATATTGCCAAGTTGAGTGCCATGAATGAAATGGCAACTGTAAGTACAAAAACATTTGATCTTGAAGAAACAGGGCGCTATCCTGGCAGCAGGGATGATCCAGCACGTATGGTAGCAAATTATCCGGGTGTAAGGGGCGCAGACGATTCAAGGAACGACATTATTGTCCGCGGAAATTCACCCAATGGCCTGAGATGGCGTCTTGAGGATATTGACCTTCCCAATCCGAACCATTTTGCCATTTTCGGTACATCCGGTGGAGGGGTCAATATTTTAAACAGCCAACTTCTCGACCGATCTGATTTTTATACCGGGGCATTTCCTGCTGAATTCGGGAATGCAGTTGCAGGAGTTTTTGATCTGCAATTGAGAGCTGGAAACAATCAACAGCACGAAGCGTCAGTCGAGATCGGGTCCATTCAAACCGGCCTGAATGTAGAGGGACCTCTACATCGCAAACAAGGGTCATCCTATGTAGTTTCTATCCGAAATTCAACATTGGGATTGATCGATCAGTTGATTCATAACGGGGCATTGGATTATTCACAAAGGTTTGGTGTGGATGCTACGCCACATTTTCGTGATGCGACGTTCAAGGTGAATGTCCCCATGAAGCGAAAAGGAAACTTAAGCTTTTTTGGAACCGGTGGATTGAGTGAGATAACGATTCTGGAGAGCAACAGAAGACCCGGTTCATTTTCTTATGAAGACCATGGTCAGGACGTTACATTCGGATCCAAAATGGGGGTTGTCGGGTCAAACTATTCAACCAATTTATCAGCTTCGACCTCTTCTAAAATCACAATTTATTCAACTTATCACGGGATGAAATCTGATCGTGTTCGTATTTTTCGTGATACGATCACCCAAGCGATCATTGGCAGTCGTCAGGAATATTGGAACGATTCAGAATTGCGTGATCTGGGAATCTCACTTCAACTGAATAATAAATTTTTTGCACGTCATACGGTGAAATCGGGCTTGACTATTGAGTCTAATCACTACAACATGAGCGACACACTTTTGGGCGCAAAAGTGGCAGGTTCGGTTGGGTCAACGTATACCATTCGTGCTTTTTCCCAATGGCGGTATCGGTTCAGCCATAATTTGGCACTCAATATTGGTGGGAATGGTATCTGGTTTGGACTGAATCAATCCTGGGCGATTGATCCTCGAATTGGAATGGTATGGCATATCTCTCGTAGAAGTGTATTAAATGTTGCTGCTGGAATTCACAGTCAGTTGCAACCAATGTACCTCTACTTCCAGGAAATGAAAGATGTGAATGGGGTCAATGGCCTCCATAATAAACGAGTTGGTTTGACACGAAGCCAGCATTATGTCATCGGATTCGATCGAATTCTGACAGAGAATTTGCACTGGCGATTGGAAGCCTATTTGGAAAACTTAACGCATATTCCGGTGCAGGTGAAACAGAGTTCATGGTCAATGGTAAACGAAGGACTGGACTTCAAGCTCAGTTTTCCAGGACCTTTGCAAAATACGGGCTCAGCGTATAATTATGGACTCGAATTTACTCTGGAACGGACCTTTAATAAGCAATACTACTATCTTTTGACTGCATCTGTATTTGAATCCAAATATACTGGAAGTGACCAGGTGATCCGAAATACGGATGCCAATGGAAACTATATACTGAATGTGGTCATCGGTCGTGAGTTTTCAGTCGGTCCGCATAGTGCGATCAACATTGGTTTTCGATCAAATCTTTCAGGTGGGAGAAGGCATACGCCAATCGATCTGGAGGCTTCAATGCAACGTGAAAGAACAGTTTATGTAGACTCCCTTGCTTACTCTTCCCAATTCAAGGATTATTTCCGTGCAGATTTAAAGCTGACTTATCGGTTTAATCAACCGCGAATTACGCATGAACTTGGTCTTGATCTGATCAATATTATTCCAGTCAAGTTCGGAGGAGAACCTGAGCTTCCTGAGGGTTGTCACTTTTCCCCATTGAGTACGCAAAATGTACTCACCTCTTTGTATGACCCGATTGAACGAAAGGTTCAGACTGAGTATCAATTAGGGTTTCTTCCAATCCTCTATTATCGACTCCACTTCTAAAATGAATGATTATGCGCTGGGATACCATCTGTCCCCTGGCTGGGGAATCTTTCGACGAGAATAGAAATAATGCCGATCTGTACATTAGAAAAAATATCTGCAACAGATCGATCGAACCTCCTTTTACGTATACGTTTAAATGCAAGACTTTTTGTCATTTCAAGTTCGGAAATAGCGCACAATTTTTTAAAATGTGGCTAGTTTTTGGATTTATTTCATGTCTAACTGTACCGGCGATATTGGGGCAAGGAATGATCCGGAATGCTCCGGATGACAAAGATCGGTTCCATTCACTGTTAATTGATTCATTGCATATTGAGACTGGCGATATGGTTCTTTTTAAAAGTATCCATTTGGCTTCGCGGTTAACTCAATTTGGCACATTCTCCCCGTTCTCCCACTGCGGAATGATTATGCGTGATGATGAGGACAATTTATGGATCACTCACGCTACAGATAATGAATATGAAGGGTATCAACTTCAGGTAAAGAATGAGAAAACGCCACGTGGAGGAGTCATTATGACCCGACTGGAAGATTCGTTTTTTCAAAATGGGTACTACCCACGCATATTCATCTATAAGCTGGATGATAAAGCATATAAACGGCCGACTTACGAAGAGGTTTATGCACTATATCAGAGATACAAAGAATATAAATTCGAGATTTCGCCAATTCGTTTTATTCTGGCTTCTTTTGACCTTGATGTCTTTGATGTTGATCTGCTTTCATTGCCGGATCATCCAAAGATTTTCTGTTCAGAATATCAGATCTATTTATTGACAGATCTGGGATTGTTGACTGATCCATTGGAAGCACCAAATGAGTATACGCCCAAGGATATTTCAAATTTGGTATTTTATCGAGGATGTAATCCGGTCGTATTCAATTATAAAAAATAGGCGAAACGGATAGGAATACGTGGGAAAATTTTGATGTTGAAGCGGCGGGTATCGAAAGCTAAATATATTCCGCATGATGAAGCTCAATATGAAAATATACTTTGCAGCAAGAATCTCTATTCTCTGAAGTGGTATGAAATATATTTTTGTAACGTGGATTTTATTTTTCTATGTCGCTACTTTATCGAGAGCACAGGGAATGTCAGCTCCTGTGAATGAAGAAACCAGTATTCAAGTGTTGTTGGAAGGCTTGAATATTCAAACGGGTGATCTCATTCTTTTTGAAGGTCATACATTTAATGCAAGGATGACTCAACTGGGGACGCTCTCTCCTTTTTCTCATTCAGGAATGGTGATTCGGGAAGAGGATGGTTCTCTTTGGCTGACGCATGCTACTGACAACGATTACGACGGGTACCATCTAAGCATACCCGGCGAGAAAGGCATTCGTGGAGGAGTGCTTCTGACCTTACTTGAAAACTCTTTTCTCAATTCTGGATTCTACAGACGTATCTATTTGGTTCGATGGGATGAAGGATGGGCGCCACGTCCGGTAGGTCCAGTTTTGGTTGATCTATATCAGAAGTATAAAAACTTCCCTTTTGAGCAGTCTAAAATGCGATTTATTCTAGCAGCTTTTGATCTTCGAGTTCTGGGGAATGACCTATTTTCGTTTCCAGACACACCGCCCATATTTTGTTCAGAATATCTCTATACTCTGTTGCAGGACATGCAGTTTCCTGTCGGGAATGATCAACCTCCCAATGAGATTACTCCAAAAGATATCCGCCACATGCCTCCTTATCAATCTATGGAGTCAGTCGTCTTGCAGTACAGAAAAGGGACTTTTACAAATAAATTGACCAAGAAGAAGCGCAAATGAGTCATGTCTGGTTGTGCTCCATTGTACTCAAAGCCCTTCCTGATCAGCCAATGTCCTCCTATAGGAAATACCGACTATTCTCAGGAGATTTGTTCTTTGGTTCTTTGTTTTCAGCAAAACAATCCTTCAGGCAACCATTTGTCCATTTTAGGCATCATGATAAAACGTGCCAAAGTGAATATCATCTTTGATCAATTTGTCTAATCATGAAAAAACTGTTACCTCTCCTTTGTTTACTCTTGTCTGCCAGTATGGTGATGGCATATCAGGCTACTATCTTTGGCTTTGTCAAGGAAGCCAACGGCACTGCGGTTGCCAATGTTCCTGTACTGGTCAAAATCGTCTCGAACAATGCGCAAATCGCTTCTCAAACCGTTTTGACACAATCAAACGGAAAGTACATCGCTGTTTTTACCATTGATGATAATATCCAGGAGGCAAAAGCGATCATTGAAGTTCAGGATTGCAACAATATAGAACTGAGCAAAACAGTCAGTTTCTCCAAATCCAACCCCAATGCTGATGCCCACTTTACCTGGTGTGCGGTTGGTTGCGAGTTGGAAGTCGCAGTTGAAAAGGTGCTGAATAGCAATGGTGTTTACGTGTTGAAGGCAACTGCGAGTGGAGGGACACCACCATATGCCTATTCATGGAATAGTGGACAGACTACCCAAATCATTGAAATCAACCCCAACCATAAGGAGTATTGTGTGACGGTGACAGACCAGAATGGCTGTACTGGAAAGTCCTGCATTGTTTTGGACAATCAGGGAGATTGCGCTGTAGAGATTGAAAAAGTGGCTCTGAATAATGCCGGGACTAAATTTACGCTGAATGCCAACACTGCTGGTAATGCACCCTTCTCTTATAAGTGGAGCACAGGTCAGGATGGACCTTCCATTACAGTTACGCAGTCTGGCACATATTGCGTCACGATCACGAGTGCGGATGGATGTACTGCACAGGATTGTATAACCCTGGAGGTAAAAGGGAATGGCGATTGTGGTGTTGAAATCAAGGTGACCAAACTTCCGAATGGTAGTCTTCAGTTGGAAGCCATCGCAAAAGGTACTGCGCCATTTACCTATAACTGGAATACGGGTGCGACAACACAAACGATCAAGGTGGAAAAACCTGGCGAATATTGTGTTGTCATTCACGATGCCAATGGATGTGAATCGAAAGCCTGTTATACCTGGAAAGAAGGAGGCGATTGTGGCGTGGAGATTAAGGTATTCAAGTTGCAAAATGGCGGTCTGGAGCTAGAAGCAATACCTAAGGGTACTGCACCATTTACATACAAATGGAATACAGGATCAACAGATAAGACCATTAAGGTTGAAAAGCCAGGTGAATATTGTGTAATTGTCACAGACGCGAATGGTTGTGTTGCCAAAATCTGT
>JAHEAU010000006.1:20813-38297 GCA_024642625.1 Lewinellaceae bacterium | reverse complement strand
CTTTACCGACTCCCTTTGCAAACAGACGGGGTGTGATTTTGTCCACTGACATAGCCTGAAGAATCCGTGGACCACCCAAAATGCCACCCAATGCAGAAGACAAGGTGGCTCCCCAAATCCCGGCTACCACAGCTGGCGCAAATAAGGCCAGCTTCAGGAGAATATTATTGTCAGTACGAAGTAACTCACCGTCAACAGAATAGAAAATAAATGTAGCCAGACTAACATAAACAACAAAGCCAACACCAATTGCCCACAAGGTGCCTCTTGGAATGGACTTCTTTGGATCACTGAGATCTCCTGACATCGCGATCCCTGCTGTAAAACCTGTGACAGCAGGAAAAAAAATGGCAAAGATGGTCTCCATGGAAACACCGTCCGGCCCGGGCAAGTAGGATAATGACAACGGTTCCTGGGGGGAAACCCCAAAGAAAATGGAGACCAACGAAATAGCGATTGCTGCCATTATAAAGAACTGAGTCTTCAAGGCAAATGACGTACTGATCAAGGCAATGATGGTCATAATGAGTAATGCCATTGACCCACCTAACCGCAACCCATTGATGCCCGATTCAAGCCCGAAATACGGATTGAAACTCTCAGCAAATCCAATCAGGTAAAGTGCAATACTTAATGCTGTTCCAGCAAAAAGAGTCACACCAATAGCACCACCGATGGGTAAGCCTAAACTTCTAGACAACACGTAATAGACTCCTCCGGCTCCTACCTTTTTATCAGTCGCAATAGAAGAGATACTCAATCCCGTCGAAATAGATATGAGATGAGCGATGACAATGATCAGGATGGTGCCAATTAAACCTGCATTCCCGACGACCCACCCCAATCGCATATACATGATCACTCCCAGAATCGTCAGGAGAGATGGTGTAAATACGCCGGCAAATGCCCCGAACTTCTTCTGATTAGACATGAATGTTTTCTTCATTCTTCCCCGTTACTGATCCCATAAGACATGTTGAATTTCTATGGAAATAGAAAACCCCATATCACCCAACTGGTCACAGGGAAAATCACCAGATGGAATAATTGGACCAATCAAGCCCATTTTTCACAATATACAGTAATTGTTACTCAAGTATGATCGCCCAAGCCAGGCACTGAAAAACCAAAATGCCCTGAAGAACCAGCCTTCAGAGCATTTCAGAATGTGGAAGCAGATATTAGAACATGATGTTCTTTCAGCCTCAAAGGATTCTGTCTAATTCAATGTAAAGATGACATTGATGCCACCAACATTGGTTGTCGTTTTAAAGCCATTAAACGTCTTTGGCTTGTTTTGCGTGTATTCATAACGCAACTGTAAACGCAATCGTGAATTGATCGGATAATCGATCGTCGGATTGATCCGTATCGATCGATTCCCTCTAGCCGGAATGGATATACTTCCATCATCCGGATTATCGACCGCATCCAACTGGTGATTGATTTGGATATCATCCCGGAAACTAAAACTCAGATTCAGTGTGAGATCCTGCCCGGGCATATTCTTCTTATCCTTTTTGTTAGTACCGAAATACAAGAATGGAATCTTCACTTTCGGAATCACATAACCAAGGTTGAAAGTCAATTCACTAGCCTTTGTTTCTGGCAATTGTGGGTCATTCAAGAGCAATTGAAGCTTGCGGCTCTTGTTCCAGGTAAATGCCAGGTTTATATTATTCTTCGTCCGCAGATCCACGCCAATTAATGGTGCAAATTGCTCGTCAATGATGACGTCCGGAATAATAAATTCAGAGTAGAAGTTCAAGCTCTCATCATTGAGCTTTGTCGGATTGTTGGGATCAAAATCTGTGTAGTCCGTCTGAAAACTATTCACTGTCAATGTGGATCGATAACCATGAGTCAGTCTAAAACTACTGAACAGATCCTTCATGCCTGGCAATTTTGCCAACCCATCATAAGTCGCCTTCCAGTTTGGTCGGGGAACATAATCAAACAGACCATTCATCAACTTGGTTGTATTCGGATCTTGACCGGTATAGGTAGCAATAAAAGAAGGCACAAGCACTTCCAGTTGGCGCTTGCCATAACCTTCTGTATATCCTGGTTCATTTGGATGCATTCCCGTACCCAATCGTTCGGAAATAATCGTTCGATTAGCCTCAAACTCTTCAAAGAGCTGCTTGACACCATCATCATTACGGAAAATCGTATTTAATGACATGAAGGAAATGGAGTACGAACCGATATTTTGGATCGGGTTATGACTGAAATCTTCACCAGCCTCTCTTACCTTGAATAATTCAAAATAACTCTCTGAATAATTCCTGTTCAGATCAACATCAATACGGAAATTATTGACAGGCTCCAGGGTAAACGTCCCACGCAAAGTCTGCTGATAGGTCCGCTCGACATTCTGGTTCAGCCACACATTTTTTGTGATCCAGTCATTGGAAGCAGCATTGTCCAACCACGGCGTTTTGGGTGCATCCAATCCCGAAATGAATCCCCAACCCGGAGCTGTAAAGTCTTGCATACCCAGAAGTTGAGATTCGGGAGTAAAGCCGGGAACCGTATTGGTAAACTGCTCCTGATAGTCAATCCGAGCCCGTCGCATACTCAATAATGGACGAATAACAATCTTTTCAATCAAGGATGGACCAACACGCTTTTTCTTTTCCTTTTTCTTTTCATCCTTATTATCCGGATCATTGGGGTCAGCTGGCTTGTTTGGATCGTCGGGATCCGGAGTCACACCGGGTTTATTCCCTCGCACATTTGCAGGTTCTCGCTTGACATTACTTTTCCCCTTATTTCCCTGGATTTGATTCAAATAATTCCATTGGCCATAGAGGCTTTCGAAATTGAGATCTGCATTGATGCGACGGGTCTGTCCATTTCGAATAATATTACCAAGGGTATCCACATTCAATGACGCAGTGTTGTAATTATACAACCCGTCATATTGGGCCCGGAGATTAATCCAGTCCATAAATGGGATATTCTTGGTTGGGACCGTATAATTGACACCTACATTATGGTTATAGTCCTTCGTTCGACCAAATTTCTTGATATTCTCCCAGGCGTAGTCCTTCTTCACTTGTGAAGGTGTCGCCTGTCCAGCATCGTCAAATTCAGGAAGCTCATCCACCACTGCCCGATTCAAAGCAGTAAACGTGAATTTCAGTGACTTGGTCAAATCCCACTGAAGATTGTAATTTCTGTCCCACCACCACTGCTTGTTGTAAAATGTATTCAATCGTGGATCAGGTCCGGCAAATCGATAGGTCGTCACACCATACCTTCGATCCATCACCGTACTGAACGTGAAATTGTTGGGAACCGGATTGAAATTAAAATTCTTGACCAGGTTGAAATATTCCTTGTTCTTGATCACATTCTTGAATGGCTCTATATATTTTACTTTAATGCCGTAATTATAATTAAAACCACCATTCTGATTTTCCAGCACATCACTGGCAATGATCGGATCCTGTTTTGCCGTTTTTGACCATGCATAATTAAAACTGAAGTTTTCAATATCCCATGGCATTGGTTTTCTTTCCGTGTTTGTCCTGTCTTTTCGGACATTCGTAAAATTGTAACTTTTAATTGTAGTCAATGTTTGAGCTGCCTCTTTGATGGAATCACGAACAGCTGTCTCTTGCACTGCGGCCAACTTTTCCTTCAAAGGCACATCCAGATCATAAGGATCAAATTGTGGCGTACTTGTCGTATTACTATACTGGGCATAAAATGGAATTTTAATGCCTGACTTTTCGGGAAGGAATTTTCCTAACTCAAATGAACCTGCAATGTCATAATTCAGGTCTTCCTTTCTGGACCTGGCCTGGACGCGCTGATCCAATGCCCCATACCCGATGCTACTATAATTGGTAGAGACATCAATCCGACCAAAATCAGCCAATTGCATTTGCATCCGCGCTGTTGCTGCATATCCGGCGCGGTCATCCAATCCGGATAATCGCAGTTCGTTTACCCAAACCGAAGCACAATGTTCTTTGGAGTCATTATTTCGCACACCGATCAACACACCTCGGACTAATCCAATATTTGGATTTCCCTTGACTCGTGCATATTGGGTAAACATTTTTCCACCAATTTCCTTCATGATCTCCTGTTCATAGACCATTTGGAGGTCACCACCAGGATCACCATTTCGATCCAGTTTGAGATCTTTGAAAATGGATAAATCAAAGTCGAATTCATTTGCCTCTGGCCAGATATACCGCCTATAGGTGTTGTCCCCTAAGACAGGTGCACCCTCCGGTTGGGATACTGTCAATGGGATCTCGTATTCGTAATAATTATTTTCAAAGTCACTACCAAACCGGATGAACATACTCAGGTCTCCATCATCAATTTGATCAGTCAAGCCGCCCAATCCAGGCAATGCTCCCTCCTCAACGTGAACGAACATCTTCATTTTCTTGTACACCCGCATATCCAACTGGAAAAGCTTATAGATGCCGATAAAATCGCCAATGTTTTGTTTTAGTCCACAAAAGTCCAGGCTTAACGATTGCTCATTTTGCAGCAAATTGGGATAAAGACCCGCATTGTTTTCACGTTCGATACCTGGAGGCAGGTCATATCCAAATGGTTTATCGTTTGAATTTCGTTCGACGTTTATGGCGTTAATGTCAAAGAGTGTAGTTGAAAAATCTGGCTCACCAACTGATGGCTGGATACGTTCATATTCCCGCCACTGATTTCGAACCATGCTAATTTCTGCAAAACGCAATGTGACCGGCTGTGCAAATTCTGTTAAATACATCCGGATAAAACGCATTGCCCGGAAATCAGAAATACTGCCTACTTTTTTTGTGAATTGGTCAATCGGAATTTTAACCCGATACCAGATCCGCCCTTGTTCTCCTGGAACAGCATCAATAATATATTGATTGAATTGCAACTCTCCATTCGGACCTTCATCCAATGGGATTTCATATTCAAAATAAGACTCCGCTTCATTCATTGTACCGTCGCGGTTGATGTCCTCCATATCCGGAAGGAAGCGACTCGCAGTAGTAAATCCGTCACTACTTGGAGGCTGGGCAGAGTTGCCTTGCATTCCATTGAAGCCAGTATAACGAGAGAATACATTGTCACCGGTGCCATATCGGCTGTCTCGATAAGCTATATAATCATCGTTGGAGGGGTCTGCCAGTACTCGATCGATAAACGCAGGTTGTGCTCCACCTGATTGTAGATTCTGGATGTAATCATTAAAAATTACGGTTTCACCATCATTGTCAAGTCCATCCAAACCAACATCCTGTAATTGTTGATCTCCTTGATCCGGATCAAGTGATGTATTGATTTGTCTGTTGGCAGGAATACGCCCCCATTTGGTTGTATCAACTGTCGCCGGATTGTCACTTGTGGGCAAACCCTGCTCAAACGATTTACGACTGTCCCGTAAAATATCTTCAGAAATATTTCCAATGTTAATCACCAATTTTCCCGGGTTACCGGGGCTTCCCTCATTCAGAAAAGGAGTCAACATCCACATTTCTATATATCCGATATTCGCCTGTTCCCAGTCTGTCGTTGTGAGATCGCGCATAATACCCCCCCAACGTGATTGCGGGTTGGCTAAATTGCCGTTCGGCAGTATCCCAGCTGAGTATTTTGTACCACCAATCTGATCAAAGTTATACGGGCCCCTGGCCTCCGGATAATAACGCAAATCCAGAGTTCGGATTTCCGTGTTAGTACCCAATGGCAACTGCTGATTCGGAAAAACTTCAGTCCGGTCAACATACGATTGGTAGGGATCATTTCTCGAGGCATCATTTCGCACACTCGGGTCAATCTGATACCAATTTAACATGGCCCGGTTCATACCTTCCAAGGTATTATTGATTTCTTTTGATTCAGGGAACCGCTCCATCGCTTTTGTTCCTGCATCTTGAGGTACACTGGCAATTACCCATTGTGTACTTGGAATATGAATGGGTAGATTGGCTGTACTACCTTCAAAGTCATCCAGATATACTATTCCTTCCTTGGCCCCTCCCTCATTAATTGCTCGAGCATGGCCCGGCTGAAGATAAGCTCCTTCTGCAGCTACCTGAACAGTAGACTTCGCCTTCGTATCAATAAACGGAATCTTGTCAACAGCTCGGGTCAACCAGGGTGCTTCCTTATTAAATGTGAAGTCCAATCCGTAAACCAGGTTATTGATCGGGTCATCTCCGATATTGACTTTGAATGTCTGCGGTCGTTCAAAGAGCTGGAGGTAAGTAGCGCCAACAGTGAAATCTTTGCTCCGCTCATAATCAGCTCGCAAACCGAGCATGGTTCGCGTTTGAAAACCAAATAAGGTATTGTCTTCAAAGGAAACCCGTATCGGTGTCGCTGCCTTCAAATAAGCTTCGTTGAGGATTGTAATTTGACCGACATTATAGTCGACTATATAATCTTCATTTTCTCGAAGCGGGGTTCCACCCGCTGTGACTTTAAGCGAATTTCGTGGCAGGTTGAATGCACCTAATGAAATCCGACTGGTCACACTCGTTTTATATGTCCCTTTGATGACAAATCGGTTCTTGTCCAACACCTCTCGGGCCCGAACCAATGTCGTATCATACAAATCTTGATAGCTGTAAAATTCCTGCAATACCGGGTCATCAATCCGATCGGTCAATGAACTACCAAAAGGTTCAAGAACAGGAAACATGATTCGCCCGTTCTGTGGAAAAATGGTAAGACCAGGAACAAAATCAAAAATACCATCTGGCTGCGGATCTTTCTGGACATTGAGATTGTCCATATTGAAGACACGGATCAGCGGAATTGCTGCCAGATTGGAGGATGGCAAAAATCGCTTAAGTCCTTCCCCTGGATCTTCATAAAAAATATCGAGTTTGAAGTCCTCCTGGCTGACATTATACGCGCCGATATTATAGACGTTTTTCATCATCAGGCCCCACAGTGGAATATCCACGCGTTGGGTAATGCTTTTGAGCATTTTGACGAAGAGAACGTTCGGTTCTTGCTGGTTGTACGGGATATCATCTGCAAATTCACCCACTTTGTAATGGCGACCATTATAGGTGTATTCATAACTGATACCCAAGACATCCTGTGGCTTCAGATTGGTCGTGATCGAGATAAATCCCAACTTGGCCATATTGGCATCCAGCGTGTATTCTGTGGCAGATAACAGACGCGCCGTGATCTTCTCAAAGTCACGGGTTTGCTCCATCTGGAATTGGCTGGACGTCAAGGCCGAAACAGATCCGGAAAGAGATCGTGCATTCGGTTGCCCTTTGATTAATTCAAAGAATCGGTTGGATTCGTTTGTGGGTAACTCCATCCCAAGAATATCCCGATTGACCGGACCCGAAATTCCATAAGCACTCAGTCCGTTCGGGTTAGTGAATTTATCATATTCCCCAATGTCTGCAACCGCGACAATATCCCGGATATTTTCCGTTTCATTTCGGTCGTTGGTGACCCAGACCTGGACCCGTGTCACTTGGAAGAGGCTGTTAATCTGTGGGAGATTCCGAAGGGCCTGTTCGAAAGTAGCCCGGTTGTATTGGGAAAGAAGGAAGTTCCTGTTTTCGTCGTACTGATCCGCTTTGACCTCAAAATCTTGCACCTGAGCACCGCCCTGGATGGTCAATTCCTTCCTGTTTGATTGTTGCTGTGAAGCCAGGGCTGTCAATCGCAGGTAACCAAACTTCAATTCTGTTTTGATACCGAATAATGCCTGGCTGCCCTGGATAAGATTGGAACGCAAAGGCAAGCTCACATTACCCGCTTCAATTTTTTGAACGATATCGTCTTCGCTGAATTCCCCACCACTATAATCCAATTTGACTTTATTGTCAAAACTGAAAGTGGCCTGGTTGTTAAAGCTGGTAGACAGGTTCAGTTTCTCACCGATTTTACCGGTTACATCAACCTGGATGCCCATACGGAAATCAAATCCACCCTGGAGTCTCTGTCGAACAGGGAGCACTGGATTGTCCGTCTTGTTGTAGTTCACACCAAAGAAGAGGTCGACTTGACCTTTGGGCGTAATTTCAATTTTATTGCCACCGAATAATCGATCCAGCAAGCTGCTTTTAAGGTCAAATCGTGCGATGGGGTCGAGCCGATCAGAGAGGCTATTCTTGGCCGAACTCAAGCCACTGAGCTTGTTGAAATATTCTTTTTCGAGTTCATCACTCCGGTAGTCCAGGTATTCCTGAAATCCCATTTGACTAGGGGCGCGATAGTATTCACTACCCATCTTTTCGGAAATCAAATAGTTTCCGCTGGACGGATCGTATTCAATGCTTTTATCGACGAATCCGGGATCCTTCAATTGAATCGGATCCTGACCCTGACCGTTCTTCCAGAATCCATAATCCGGGAGAGTATCCTTTTGAATAGGCCAACCGGTCACGGAAGTGGCCGAAACGCCAGTTATACCGAGGAAAACCCAGAATATCCATACCAAAAAATACCTCATATACAATAGCCTGTCTCTGATCGGCAAGCTCCGGAATTCCGCAGCTTGCTGATGATGTTTATTCTATCCTTTACAAATCAATACGAGGAGCATTCCCCGTGGCGAGCCTTTTACCTCACCCGGTATACGAGAAATACCGGGAAGAGTTACTTGTACCCTGGATCCTTCAACCCTGGGATAAAGCACGAAGAGCATGCCTGATGAGTGCTTCTACGCTTGAAGGCCCATCCTCGGATCCAGTGATCCGGGCAAGTGCCTTCTGAGCTTGAGACCGGGGGAATCCCAAAGCCAACAGAGCAGATAACGCCTCCTCTTCCATTGTATTGTTTGTCTTTGCCGGGATTAAATGGCTTTCGCCGCTTCCCTTGCGAATCTTGTCTTTCAAATCAATCAGAATGCGTCTTGCCGTCTTGTCACCAACACCTTTCACCTTTTTGAATGCCAACAGGTCCTCACTCAGAATGGCTATCTCCGTTTCCTGCGGACTCATATACGACAAAATCAACTGTGCCGTATTCGGACCAACCCCAGAAACAGAGACTAAATGAATGAACAGTTGCTTTTCCGCTTCTTCCGTAAATCCGAAAAGTGTCTGATTATCCTGACTAAAATGATGGTGGACAGTCAAACTAACTTCCTTTTGGCCCTCAATGGCCGTTGCTGTATACAAGCTGATTCGGACTTCATACCCGACTCCTTGACAATCCACTATAACAGAAGTCGGACTTCGCCTGATAACCGTCCCGCGTAATGATGCAATCATGCCACGAAGGTAGGAAAACGGATACATTGACTAGAGGTCATTACCGGGCTAATACCTTGTTTTCAACCTGGTTACAAGAACGAAAATTTCTCCACATGTCCAGACTAACGAATTACAACCAGTCACCGTGGGGGATTCACAAGAATATTAGTCAAATTTTTGGCTGAATTGTTTCTACCTCTTGGACTTCCCGATTCACCAGACCTATTCGTTGCGGTGTATCAATTTGGTGAGGATCTCCTGAGCTGCTTTCGCGATGACTGTCCCCGGACCAAAAATAGCTGATACACCTTCGCTGTACAAAGACGCATAATCCTGGGTCGGAATGACACCTCCGGCTACGACAAGGATATCTTCCCGACCCAGTTCACGCAATGCCTTTATCGCTTGTGGTACCAAGGTTTTATGCCCCGCTGCCAATGAAGATATACCCAGAATATGGACATCATTTTCAGCCGCCTGCCGGGCAGCCTCTTCGGGCGTCTGGAACAAAGGTCCAATGTCAACATCAAATCCGAGATCAGCAAAACTTGTAGCGATGACTTTGGCACCCCGATCATGCCCATCCTGGCCGAGTTTAGCCACCAGTATTCTGGGACGACGGCCTTCCAACTCTGCAAATTCATCAGACAGACGAAGTGCTTCTTTGTATTCTGAATTTTCTCCCATTTCTCGTGCAAATACCCCACTGATCGCCAGTGGACTGGCTGTATAACGGCCGAATACCAATTCCATAGCATCCGAGATCTCTCCCAGTGTCGCCCGTAAGCGAGCTGCTTCGATAGCTAGCGAAAGAAGATTGCCTTCGCCTGTCCTGGCACATTCTGTTATCCCGGCCAGCGCTTGATTGACTTTATCTTGATCCCGACTGGCCCGTACTCTGGCCAACCGCTCGATCTGTGATTCACGAACGGCCGTATTGTCCACTTCAAGAATCTGAAAATCCGGTGTTTCGTCTGTCCGAAACAAATTTACACCGATGATATGATCTTGTCCACTATCAATTCGCGCCTGTTTACGTGCTGCCGCCTGTTCGATTCGCATCTTTGGAATCCCTTGTTCCAGCGCCTTGGTCATGCCACCCATTTCCTCGACCTCCCGAATATGTACCAATGCTCGTTCAATCAATTGTTGTGTCAGGGATTCAATATAATAGGAGCCACCCAGTGGATCAACAACCCGGGTGATACCAATGGAACGCTGGATGAACAATTGTGTGTCACGTGCAATTTTCGCTGAATAATCCGTTGGCAAGGCGATGGCTTCATCCAGGGAATTAGTGTGTAGTGATTGGGTGCCTCCCAGAACAGCCGCCATAGCTTCCATGCAGGTACGTGCAATATTATTATATGGGTCCTGTTCTGTCAGACTCCAGCCAGACGTTTGGCAGTGGGTCCTCAATGCCATGGACTTTTCGGAGGTCGACCCAAAATGGCGGATAATACTCGCCCACAGAAGTCGACCCGCTCGCATCTTGGCAACTTCCATGAGATGGTGCATCCCAATGCCCCAGAAAAAAGAAATCCGGGGGGCAAAATCATCCAGGGCTAATCCAGATGCTATGCCGGTGCGCAGATATTCCATTCCGTCTGCCAGAGTATACGCCAGTTCCAAATCTGCAGGCGCGCCAGCTTCATGCATATGGTATCCCGAGATACTAATGGAATTGAACTTGGGCATATTTCGGCTGCTATACCCGAAAATATCTCCAATGATCCGCATCGAAGGTGCAGGAGGATAGATATAGGTATTCCGAACCATGAACTCCTTGAGGATATCATTCTGAATAGTGCCGCTCAGCTGTTCAGGTGCGACACCTTGCTCTTCTGCAGCAACAATGTAAAAGGCCAGTATGGGTATGACTGCCCCATTCATGGTCATGGAAACTGACATTTCATCCAGCGGAATCTGATCAAAAAGAATGATCATATCCTCCACAGAATCGATAGCAACTCCTGCTTTTCCAACATCTCCTACTACCCGCGGATGATCTGAATCATAGCCGCGATGGGTCGCCAGGTCAAAGGCGACTGAAAGCCCCTTCTGACCTGCGGCGAGGTTCCGGCGATAAAATGCATTGCTTTCCTCAGCTGTTGAAAATCCGGCATATTGACGGATAGTCCAGGGACGAACGGTATACATGGATGCATATGGACCACGCAAATAGGGTGCCTTTCCTGCCCCGAATGCGGCGAGAGATGGCAAAGGGAGATCATCTTTGGAATAAGCCGTTTTCAAATGGATCCCCTCAGCAGTAGGCCAGGGTTTTTGTCTTGACAATTTGGTGGATTGCCGAAGGAGGTACGGATCAAAGGAAATTTTGGTAAACGCCACGTGTTCAGGTTGGGTGGAGCCCCAAATTACGTGCCTTGGTGATCAATTTCCCAATCTGGAAGAAACTTTTCAATTGATCAAAGCCTTTGTCTTGTTCAGGTGAACCCATTTACTTTCCTTCTACCTTTATGCGATGGTGCATTTCGAACGTCACACTCTGTCCAATGGTCTTCGTGTAATCATCCACAGGGATCCGGGCACACCCATTGCTGTCACCAATGTCCTTTACAATGCCGGCTCTCGAGTTGAATCTCCGGATCGGACCGGACTTGCCCATCTGTTTGAACATCTGATGTTCAGTCAGTCACTGCATGTCAAGGATTTTGATGAAGCCATCCAGCATGCAGGAGGAGATTGCAATGCCTTTACCAATACCGATATCACAAATTTCTATGACATGGTTCCCGTTGCGAATCTGGAAACAGCACTGTGGTTGGAATCAGATCGGATGATGGGACTGAAGTTCTCGCAAGAAGAATTGGATGTTCAAAAAAAGGTCGTGATTGAAGAGTTCAAGGAAACCTCTCTGGACCAACCCTACGGAAATTTGTGGCATCTCATGGCCAGCCAGGTTTATGAACGCCATCCCTATCGATGGCCAACCATCGGCCTCACCCCTGACCATATTGCTGAGGTCACTCTGGATGAGGTTAAAAAATTCTTTCATACCTGGTACAGACCCAATAATGCCATTATTTGCATAGCAGGTAATGTCGATCCACAGCATGTGATGTCCAGGGTAGAAGCCTGGTTTGGACAGATTCCATCGGGTCCCGAGATCATTGTCCCTTTTGCCGAAGAATCAATTCAGACATATCGCCGCGAGATTGTCACACGTGACAATGTCCCTCTACCCGCATTCTATATGGGATTTCGTTGCCCGGGTCGGTTGGAATCCGGATATTATGCTGCCGACCTGATTACAGATATCCTGGCGAATGGCCCTTCTTCTCGATTATATCGTCGATTGGTGATCGATAAGGAACTGTTCAGTCATCTGGATTGCTACCAAACGGGCACACTTGATCCTGGCGTACTGATGATCGAAGCCAAACCTGCACCTGGGCTGAGTCTGGAAGAAGCAGAAGAAATTATTTGGAATGAACTTGATGATCTGGCGTCGATAATGATCGGTGACCGAGAACTGGAAAAGATGAAAAATAAAAACGAAGCCGCTATTGCCTTTTCTGAGGTTGCAATTGTACATAAGGCCATGAATCTCGCCCATTGCGAATGGTTGGGACAGCCCGATCTCATTAATCAGGAGATTGATCATTACCGGGCAGTAACAACGCAAGAAGTCCGCGATATCGCTGCTGATTTGTTCCAGAAACAGAAGGCCAATGTTGTCTTTTATGCCAAATAAGAGCGATACCCATGTCTTTTAGCCGACATTTTCGGATTTAATCATCGATTTCGTTAAAAAAGTGCTGTCGGCTGAATTTCTATGTCTATTTTTGTTAGATATCCTTCCATCAAAGTCAAACTCATTATGAAGAAATTATTACTCTTTTTTGCCCTTGTTCTGACGTTCACTGTTGCAAATGCACAAGTGGATGTGTTCTATTACGAGGGTTTCTCCGGAGGCATGCCTGCCGATTATACACTTTATGATCTGGATGCCAAGGTTCCCGCTATTACGTTTTTTCAAGGTCAGTCAAACTGGATTGTCAATCCAAACTTTGCCGATGCTGCAATCAGCACATCATGGTTTTCACCAGCTGGTATTGCAAACGACTGGATGGTGACTTCGGGCATCGATGTACCAGCCGCTTCTGTACCTGAAAACAAAGTTCTTGCATCCTGGTTTGGTGCCTGTACAAATTCAACATATCCAGATGGGTACGAGGTCTATATCTCAACAACTGGAACCGCTGTTGCTGACTTTACAACAAAAATTTTCTCGACTGCAAATGCTACAGTTGCAGGTAGCTCACAGAGCTATGATCTGTCTACTTATGCTGGAGAAACAATCTATCTCGCCTTCCGGAATAACTCAAATGATGGAGAAGTTCTTTTGATTGATGATATTCTTGTTGGTGAATTTGCTCCACGTGATATTAATGCTTTAGACATCACCAATCGGGGGTATAACCCTAAAGGGAATGTCAGCTTGAAAATGGAAGTCTTCAACGCCGGACATGAAACCATTACATCATTGGAAGTCAACTACACCATTGATGCTGGTACGGTTGTTACTGCAACTGCTTCTGGTTTGAATATCAAGCCATTCACTTCAGGTATCGTTACTCATCCAACACCTTGGAATGCTGATGGTGGTATTCATCTCATTGATATGTCTGTCAGTATGGTCAATGGCGCTGATGATGCCAATCCGACAAACAACGATACCAATCGGGAACTGGCCATTTATTTGGCTTCCAACTCGGTGGGCCGTAAAGTGATGACAGAAACCTATACCAGCTCAACGTGCCCTCCATGCCAACCTGGTAATGCTAACCTGCATAACATTCTGAATAATCTTTCACTTGAAGAATATCCAGTGGTTCTCAAATGGCAGCAAAACTTCCCTGGCACAGGAGATCCTTACTGTACAGATGAAACTGTCAACCGTCGTGATGTTTATTCCATCAATTCTATTCCTGATACACGTGTAGATGGTGATTTTTGGTACGGAAATACAAATAACATTACTAAAAATAATATTGTAGGTGCTTCTTCTCGTCCAGGCTTGGTCGAATTTGATGCCACATACAGTGTTGACGAGGCGACTCAGACAGTGTCCATCAAAGGGAAATTGACACCGAAAACAGCAACTCTTATCGGAACTCGTTTGATGGTTGTCATCAAAGAAAAAAAGACGACCAAGAACAAGAAAACAAATGGCGAATTAGAATTTTTCGACCTGGTCAAAAAGGTCGTTAATGGCCTTGATGGTGTAGATGTTGGCGGACTGGCAGTGGATGAAGAATTTCCTTTCGACATCACCTATACGTTTAATGGTGACTATCGCTTGCCTGTTGACGGCCAAACTGTTAATCGAATCAACCATGACATCGAACATTCCATTGAAGATTTCAACAACCTGTCTGTTTCTCTCTGGTTGGAATATCCACGGGATGAATATGTGTTGAATGCAGCTGATGCTGAATTGGAAACAGTTAGCACTGATTCACCAGTGCAATTGTCTTCTTTCAACATCTTCCCGAATCCAACTTCAGATGAGTTCCAGGTATCTATGGAACTTACAGAAACACTGGATTGCAACTTGATGTTGTATAGCAGTGATGGCAAGCCTGCCTTGCCAGTGTTCAATGGCACATTGGCACCTGGTACCCATAAAATGGGCGCTGTTGTCCGTGATCTGCCTACAGGTACATACTTCCTCCACTTGCGTTCAGCAGCTGGTTTGAGTATTCAAACTGTACAGATCAACCGATAATAAGCGGTAGATATTTGAAAAAAAGAGGCTGACCAGCACTGGTCAGCCTCTTTTTTTATTGTTGGCTTCTCTATCAACCTCTCATGACTTTATAATTCCTAAACGAATGGTTGTCTCCAAAATGGGCCTTCTTTTCAGGTTTGGTCTCGACTCATAAGTGCCAAGGAATATGAGCATACCATCATCAGGACCCGGCCGCTCGTATTTGGCCGGGGGCGCGTATTATAGTCAGACTATACTCATCATCGTGTATTTGAAAATTTGCTTCCAAGTTCCGACCAAATAATAAGGCTTTTTCAATTTGGGCATTAACCATCAACATCTTTAGTCGACTTCTTGCTTGGAAGTACGGGTCACAAATGTGCTCGGGAGCCCCTCCTTTGGCGACGGTCCGTATATAAACGAATAAACTCATAACCTCATAAACCAATAAACCCCTCATAACCTCCCTCACTCATAACCTCATTGACTTCCTCTTCGACCCCTCCCCTCCAAACTCATAACCTCATAACCTCCTCTACTCCAAACTTAAAGAGATTGAGACTCCACAATAGGTGGAGCAGCAGGCGGAAACCCGCCATGCCGCTGGGACCAGTACAATACGTGATCAATCTGGTCTCGATCAAGGATCCCTTTAATGCTTCCTTGTTCGTCCAGCACCACCAATAACGCCTGTTGATCACGTTGGAAAAATGGAAAGATATCAGGAAGTGCTGTTTCCTGTCGAACATACCCACTCACAGGTCGTGCAACAAATGTTACCGACAGACCACTGTGACCACTGGCTTGCGCCTTCAGCAGATCCTGGGCTTTGACATAGGAGGCTATTCGACCGTTTTCTTCGGTCAATGGAAAGTTTGTTTCCAGACTATGTTGCAGAAAACCAATTGCCTCGGAGATCAGCATATCCTGAGATAGCAGAGTAAACCGACTTCGGGTAACTTCGCCTGCAGTAAATCGTCTGTAGAGATGTTCACTCTTGACCATCTTCAGTTCCTGAGAAGCCATGAAGTAAACGAACAAACCGATCAATCCCAGAAAAAGCTCTTCCTGCCAGATTGCAAAAACGACAAACAGGATGGCCAATCCTCGTCCAATCCCCGCTGCCCAGGTCGTCGCTTTTAGCCGTCCCATCTTCCAGGCAAGCAAAGCACGCAAAACACGTCCACCATCCATTGGGAAAGCTGGAATCATATTGAACAGCACCAGATATAGATTCATCCAGAAAAGCAGCGGGATATAATTACCAATCCAGAATACAGCTGTTTCAGAATCGCCGTTGATCTGGACTCCTGAAGGCAAGAGCATCCAAGCGATCAAACCCAATAGGAACGCAATGACAACATTCACAGCCGGACCAGCCAAAGCGACAAGGAGCTCCTGGCTTGGTTTTTCGGGAATTTTGTTCAATCGGGCAACACCTCCAATAGGCGATAATATAATGTCCTTGGTGTTAATTCCGAATCGTTTGGCTGTCAGGGCATGTCCAAATTCATGAAGCACGACACATGCAAACAAACTGAGTATCAATAACCCCAGGACGCCAATCGCCGGCCAATCCATACCATGCCGCATGCCGGTATACCACACCCAGATCAATAACAGGCCAAAACTCCAGTGTATACGCACAGGAATACCCCGGTAGGTGAATAACAATATGGAACCTCGTTCAGCCATGAAGCTGGTCAATACCGGCGTTTACCGGCTACAGGACACCCACATAGGGGCTACCTGACAAAATACTACGAGAAATCACCAAGCGTTGAATCTCGGAAGTACCCTCATAGATTTGGGTAATCTTGGCATCCCGCATCAATCGTTCAACATGATATTCCTTGACATAGCCATAACCACCGTGTACCTGAACAGCTTCTGTGGCTGTCCGCATAGCCATTTCTGACGCAAACACTTTGGCCATCGAACTGGCTGTATCATAATCTTTGCCCTCATCTTTTAACCAGGCAGATCGGTAAACCAACAATCTGGAGGCTTCTACCTCTGTAGCCATATCTGCCAATTTGAAAGCAATAGCTTGGTGCTGACTAATGGGTTTGCCAAAAGCTTCACGCTCCTGGGCATAAGCGAGAGCGAGTTCATAGGCACCTGCACCAATCCCGAGCGCCTGAGCAGCAATACCAATGCGGCCTCCTGATAGCACCTTCATTGCGAATTTGAATCCAAAGCCATCTTCCCCAATTCGGTTGGCCTTAGGCACCTTCACATCAGTATACATAATTGTATGCGTATCTGAAGCCCTGATGCCCAACTTGTCTTCTTTCGCACCAATCGTTACGCCTGGCCAGCTGGTTTCGACTATGAATGCATTGATACCGCGGTGGCCCTTTTCAGCGTCTGTCTGTGCAATGACTAAATGTACCTGAGAAGTACCTCCATTGGTAATCCAGTTCTTTGTGCCATTGATCAGGTAGTGGTCGCCCATGTCTACAGCCGTCGTCCGCTGACTTGTCGCATCACTACCAGCCTCAGGTTCGGACAGACAAAACGCACCAATCCACTCACCAGGTGCCAGTT
>JAHEAU010000006.1:0-20787 GCA_024642625.1 Lewinellaceae bacterium | reverse complement strand
CTCCGATCCAAAGGTTTCCAACCCCCAACACACCAGAGAATTGTTCACCGACATGATCACAGAACAGGAGGCATCCACTTTGGAGATTTCCTCCATTGCGAGTACATAGGACAGGGAGTCCATTCCTCCGCCGCCATATTTGGGATCCACCATCATTCCGAGAAAACCGAGCTCTGCCATCTTCAGAACTTGTTCCTTTGGGTACCTCATCTCACGATCGCGATCGATCACACCAGGAAGTAGTTCTTTCTGTGCAAATTCTCGAGCTGCCTCCTGGACAGCCAACTGTTCTTCGGTCAGGTTGAATACCATGATTTTTCTATTTCAAAACGTGGAGCACAAAGATAGCCCTTAGAGACGAACCAGTCGAAATTTGAGGGTGAGTTATATCAACTAGTGAAGGAACATTCACAAAGATCCATCTACATGTTCCAATAGCGTTCGAAACGCGACAAACTGACCTTCATAGCGATCTCGATGGGCCACCTGCAAGGCAGGCGCATGGTGAGCTTGATATTGATTGAGTTGATCCATACCCAAACACTCATACTGAACAGCATAAGTGGTTACTGCAGGATTGTCATCCATCAACCGAAGAAGCCGATAATTCAGGAACATGCCAGTCTCCATAACCTCCGGAATGTGAATTTTCTTCATCCAGTCCAACCAGTCTGAAACAATCGCTTGATCCAATTGGATAGTGACATTGTAAATAATCATGTTTATCGCTTTGTGCGCTATTGTAATTTGTCTCCTCGAAGGCTTCGATACCGTTTTCGGGCATCTACAGCAAATGTACTCCCAGAATAATCTGTAAAGATTCGCTCATACATGCTCATAGCTTGTGCAGGATCTGAGAGAGGACCTTCATAGAGTGTGCCGAGTTCAAACAGCGCATTATCCGCCCGAATTTCATCTGGAAACTCATCGACGATCCGCTTCAATACGGTGACGGCCTTCTGCCATTCCCTGTCCTTGATATAAATCTTGCTTTTCAGATAGAGGACGTCATCTTCCAGAGAATGAAACGGGAAACTGGCGGCCAGACTATCCAGTTTTTCCAAGGCTTGTGCATGCCGATTTTGGAAGACCAGCATTTCAGCATCTGCAAAAGCAGCCATTGCAAGGGTACTCGTATCCATTCCAAGATTGTCCATGATAAACACGGAAAGATCTAATGCATCATTGGCGATTAATTTGGAGGTTGACGCTTTCAGGATATCAAATTGGGCCTGAGCCCATTGAAAATCACCATTGTAATAAGACAATTTTGCATTCCGGTATCTGGCTTCATGACCCAAAGCATCATCCTTATAAATTTTATCTACTTGCGAATACAATAACGTAGCATCCCATATTTCACCTTCCATGAGATAATAATCACCTAATTGAAGCTTGGCCTGGGATTGAAGATCTTGCTCCATACCCGGCATAGAAACGACTTCTTCCAAGAGTTGAATGGCCTTGGGTAGATCTTGGAGATACAGGGCTTCAAGCTCAGCCTGCTCCATGATCAGTGGGGCAATTAAGCGATTCCGATTATCGCCAGTAAGAAACTGTTCATATTCTGACTCCAAAGCAAGCAAATCCTCGCGCGTATAGGAGGGTGACATGACCAATTGCTTTCGTTTGGCATTCAGCAATTGTTTCTTGGCCTCATAGTAAAAAATAGACCCAGGACCCTTCTCATCAATGAGGTACTGAAAGGCTTCAATCGCCGGTTGAAAATCTTGTTCATTTGCGGCTATTTGACCCAAATGGAAGATCCGGTTCCCATTCTCTGCCAGTTTGGCATCAAGTGCCTTGGACTGACGTAGGGCATTTCGATAGTCCTTTTTTTGAAGAAAGGACCAGGTCAACAATTCAATCAAGGCAATATCATCTGGGTGTTCATTGATCCGGCCATACAATTGAGCCTGCAATTCCTCTTGATAGTCTTCTGGGAGATAACGTTGAATATTCATCTGGACTTTACCCTGTTGCCGGGGATTTTCACTCAGATAAATCAGGTAATATGTGATCATACCCGGGAAATCACCCGACTGGAGCAAGAGGTTTCCCTGATATTCGGCAAACAGGGCTGGTTGATTCAACAGTTTGGCCCCTTTTGCATACACAGCCATGGCAAGGTCATTTTTCTGATCCATGGCCAGGGCATTCCCGAGAAGGATGATCTGATATTGATCGGGTGGCATTTCAGTAATAGCCATCTGATATTGCTTTTCAGCCTCATCATATCGTTCCTGACTTTCGAGAAGCTTGCCCAGGCTGACATACAGTTTTACCGCCTGTGGATTCTTTTTCAATTCCCGCTTCAGGACCTTTTCACCTTCAGCATATTGTTTAAGCTTGAAAAGACAATCGATGTAGCGATCGAGATAATATTCACTACTGGATTGGGTATCGTACAAACGCTGAAAAAGCTGTCCAGCCTTTTCATACTCACCGTTTTGAAAGTATTGTTCAGCCAATTTTGATTCCTGGCCAAAGAGTTGGACAGAAAAAAAGAAGGAAAGGAGGAGAAAGAAGATTTTTGACATGCTGCTGGATCCTGGATCAATCACAAGGTAAAACGCAACAATCATGCAAAAGTTATTTCAACCCCATTTCGTGAGCTTACTGTAGTTTAAACTTGACAGGCAGGTTGAACATCACGCGAACAGGTTTTCCTCGCTGTTTACCCGGTGTCCACCGCTTACCGGCATTGTTCATTTGCTCCACGACACGAAGCGCCTCTTCTCCACATCCTCCACCGATTTCACGGACGATTTTGGCTTCTTTGACACGACCGTCTTTTTCGACAACAAAGGAAACTACTGTTGTTCCTTCTACACCATTCTCTCTGGCGATAGCTGGATATTGGATGTTCGCATAAATGAACTCAAGCAACTTTTGCTTTGCGCATTCCTCTTTTTCCTTTTTACTAGCCATGTCTTCGCATCCAGGAAACCGTGGCATATCCTCTGCGATGACAAAAATCTCCTCTTCCTTAGGTGGTGGCGGTGGAGGTGGCGGCGGCGGTGGGGTCAACTTTTGTTCAGTTGGCTCTGGAGCGCGAACCTCCGTTTCACGATCTATACTTTGGTCAACGAATTCTGGCTGATCAAAATCCTCAATAATCTCTTCTGGCACCTCCTGGATCACAGGTGGCGGGGGTGGCGGGGGCGGGGGCGGTGGCTCTGCTGATCGCGGCACCTCAAGTGTTATCTCTTCATCTATCGACAGTGCATCGTCAGGAATAAACACGCCATCATCATAGGTTGTCCAATTCAACGCGGCAATAATCACAAATAGGGATGCCACCAGTCCAAACTGAAGGAATAGATTACTGTATCGGAAGGTGTCCACTTCAGGAAATTTATTCCTACCCACCAATAAATTTTTTGATTTGTCCTGACTATGTCTTGATTTGAGTTGAGCCCGGTCGATGTGACCGAAACGGAAACGGAAAATAGCGATGATCCCCAAAGCCAACAGGATTATTCCGCCGATGATGAAAAGAGTCAGATTACTGGTGAAAGCAACATCCATGATTCGGACATTTGGTCATTCAATAATAGCAGAGATCATAATCACAAAAGATGATATCCGTCAATCAGGAAGGTGCTTTCTGTTTGTTTAGTCTGAGATGTATCAATATCATTCTTCCTGAATCTATCCCTAGAAGGAATTGGCGCATCACCATAAGACGCATGGAACGTCAAGACCAGAAATGAGTTTAAACAGTATGAATCAAAAAAAAACGGGTGAACGAAAAGCAATCCGTTCACCCGTTTATAAAGAGTTTGTGCTGATTATTGCAGCTTAAATTTCACAGGCAGGTTAAACTGAACCCGGACTGGTTTGCCGCGCTGCTTGCCCGGAACCCATTTGATTCCCTTATTATTCATCAATTCGACGACACGGAGGGCTTCTTCTCCACAACCAGCGCCGATTTCACGGACGACTTTAGCTGATTTAACCATACCGTCTTTCTCGACAACGAAGGTGACTACTGCAGTTCCTTCAACGCCGTTTTCACGCGCGATAGGCGGGTATTTAATGTTGGCATAGATAAATTCCAACATCTTTTTCTGTGCACAAGCTTCCTTTTCCTTTTTGCTGCTTTCGTTCTCACAGCCAGGGAAACGAGGCATGTCTTCCGCAATCACAAAAATCTCCTCTTCTTTCGGTGGTGGTGGCGGAGGTGGAGGGGGTGGCGGTGGTGCAGAAGGAGGTGGTGCTACGACCTTTTCCTCCTTATCGAGACTTTGATCAACAAATTCGGGCTGATCTTCATCCTCGATCAATTCCTCGGGGACCTCTTCGATTACGGGAGGTGGGGGTGGCGGAGGTGGCGGAGGTGGCTCTGCTGTACGAGGTGGCTCGATTTCGATGTCTTCAGCCATCTCCAAAGCGCCATCGGGTATAAATATCTGTTCTTCGAATGTAGTCCAGTTGAATGCCAGCAAAACGACCAATAAAGAGGTCAATAAGCTGAATTTCAAAAACGTACCGCTGTGTCGAAAAGCATCTACTTCAGGATACTTGGTCCGGGTAGCAAGCAAATCAGATTTCTGACGTTGCGCATGTGCATGTCGCAATTCCTGGATATCGTAACTGCTGAGTTTCCTTCGAAAGTAGAAAATCAATCCAACCACAATGGCCAGTAAAAGGACTAAAAAGATAACAACGGTGGTACCTGAAAACGCCAGATCCATAGTCAGTGGTTTTTTTTCATAAAGATAAAAATGCCATAGCTCGCTAAAGCACCGATAATATTAGCAACAATATCCGGTACCTCAAAATAACGATCCAGATGAATTGTCGATTGGAGCACCTCCAGTACAATTCCATAGGTACTCATACCGATCAAGCCACCCCAAAACCATAGTTTCGTATCTGTTTTGGCAGTCAGGCTAACCCATCTACACCAGAACAATGACCATATCCCATAGACAGTAGCATGAGCGAGTTTATCGGTTCCGATCCAATCCAAAATCACAACTGAAGGCAACGTTTTGCCCGGCAGAAGTGAGAGGATGGTAATGATACCACCCCAAAGAAAGACCGTGAACAATGGCTGTCGGTTAGAAGATGCCAATCCGAAGCAGAATGGTGGTTGGAATAAAGATAATTTTAGCCAACCAACGCCGTATAGGCTGCAGCATCCATGAGATCGTCCAGTTCAGATGGATCAGTCAGTTCAACCTTGATCACCCAGCCCCTTCCATAAGGATCTTCATTGATGATGGCAGGGTTGTCTCCTTCCTTTTCATCGATCTCCTCGTTGAAGGCAATAATCTTTCCACTGACTGGCATGAAAAGATCTGAGGTCGTTTTCACGGCTTCGACTGTACCAAAGACATCATCGCGAGCGATGGTTTCACCAACTGTGTCGACTTCGACATACACGATTTCGCCCAACTCAGATTGTGCGAATTCGGTAATCCCAATTGTGCCCGTGTTTCCTTCGATCAGGATCCACTCGTGTTCCTTGGTATATTTCAGATTATCTGGATACTGCATAAACGCTACAGGTATGAATGATGAAAGGCCAAAAATAATCGAAAGGATGATGGTTACCCTCTAGCATCCAATGTTTTTTATTCCCTGCTTAGCTTTTGTGTGCATCTACATACTCCTGGACCCATTCAATGGTAACCGACTTAGGTCGTTCAAGTGGCAGTTGGAGGACCCTGCTCCAGCACAAAGCGGAGAGCACACCAAGTGCCCGACTCACACCAAACAGTACCGTATAGAAACTGTATTGATCCATACCATAATGCACCAGCAAAGCTCCGGAATGTGCATCCACATTTGGCCAGGGATTCTTGACTTTGCCAAGAGATTCCAGGATGGGTGGAACGACTTTGAATACCTTCCAGATCGTTTCGACGATTTCTGAATCGTGGATGTATTTTTCTGCAAATTCCTTTTGCGCAATAAATCTAGGATCCGGCTTGCGCAAAACAGCGTGGCCATATCCAGGAATTACTTTTCCGGCAGACAGGGTCGACTTGACATAATCCTCAATCTGTTTTTCGCTCGGGGAGTTTGTACCCAGTGCATCATTCATTTTGAAGATCCACTTGATGACTTCCTGGTTAGCCAGTCCATGCAGGGGTCCAGCAAGGGCGTTGAGTCCGCCTGCCAGAGAGAGGTAAGCATCACTCAGGGTGGATCCAATCAGGTGTGTAGTATGTGCAGATGCGTTGCCCCCTTCATGATCGGCATGAATGGTCATATACAACCGCATAAGACTCCGGAAGTCAGGCTTGTTGATCCCCAACATATGGGCAAAGTTGCCTGCCCAGTCCAATGAAATATCCGGTGCAATATGATTTCCTTCAAAATAGGTGCGACGATAGATATAGGCTGCGACACGGGGCAATCGAGCGATGAGGTTCATGGTGTCTTCATACGTCGCATCCCAGTATTCATTCCTGTTCATGCCCTCGGCATATCGGCGGGCAAACACACTGGTCTGCTGCATGGCCATGACGGCTGTTGACAACTGGGTCATTGGATGGGACTCAATTGGCAGGGCATCAATCGTCCGAAAGACATAGGATGGCACATTGCTGCGACGTGTCCATTGGTCAGTCAACCAGCGCACTTCTTCAGCTGTAGGAATTTCACCTACCAGCATCAGCCAAAACAAACCTTCGGGAAGTGGTTCGTCATCGCCTTCAGCTGTGGGCAATAATTCACTGAGCTCCGGAATGGAATATCCCCGAAAACGGATACCTTCCTGAGGATCCAGAGCTGAAGGTTCCCAGACCATAGCTTTGATCCCCCTCATTCCGCCAAAAATCTGGCCGATATCAACCGTATCGACCTTCATATCTGAGTGTGATTGCAACAACTCTTTAACTTCCTGACCTAAAGCGTTGGCTTTCGCAATAAATTTATCTTTCAGCTGATCCATAGCAATAAATAAAACGAGGTGATTTTGATACTAAACCCGCCAAACGTGATATCGGTTGTCGGATGGACGGCAAAAATAGAATTTAACCATCATCTTTGCCAGTGGTTCTTATCATTTCCAGGGTAGGACCATAGAAACACCAGAAATTATTGCGCACGTGCATTTGATAGACCACATCCTGGTAAGTGATGATATCCTGACCAGCAGGTTTGTTTGTGACCTACAATCCTGTCATGGAGCATGTTGCTGGGAAGGGGATTATGGTGCTCCCCTCGACGATGAAGAAGTCCAAACTCTGCGCGCTATTCTACCTGACATTCGTCATTTCTTGAGTCCAGCAGGATTGGCCGTGTTGGATACTCAGGGCGCGTCGGTGTATTATTCGGATTTGGGTAAACATGGCACACCCCTGATTCACGGTGGACCCTGCGCTTATCTGACTCGTGACGGACAAGGTATCTCCCATTGCGGGATTGAAAAGGCTTGGGAAGCAGGTGAGACTTCATTTCGCAAACCAATCTCCTGCCACCTCTATCCGATTCGGGTTCTCGGTAAGCCTGAAGAAGGATTTGAGGCACTGAACTATGAGCGATGGGAGATTTGTGGTGCTGCGTGCAAAAAAGGAGAACAGTCAGGGACACCACTATATGTGTTTGCCCGTGAAGCTCTGATCCGCAAATATGGACCATCCTTTTATGACGAACTGGAAGCAGCAGCCCAACATCTGGAGAATAAATAGCGCCTTGAAGTGAAACATCCTCCTTCGAGATTCGTATGCAAGGAGGATACTTGGAATTGGATTATATCGTCCAAACCCATTACCTTTGCATGGCTTTTTTCAAAAAGGTGACATTATTAATTGTAATATTTTAAATACATAACATTCTATCTGCATAAAATGTTGGTATTCAATTTTTTACACTTTGCCACTTGATGAAAAAGTACATACATTATTCATTTTGCAATATTTAAATACTCGTTGATCTATGGGATTGATGAACACTATTCGGAAGAATCCGATCATTCTTCTGGTTTCAATTGGCCTGGCTATGGCTGGTTTCATCTTGATGGACATGATGTCTTCTGGTGGCCCGGCATCTGCCAATCAGTTTACATTGGGTAAAGTCAATGGCCAACGGATCGACTGGCAGGTATTCAGTGATACCGAAGCACGACTATTCGGCAATAGCGGAGCTGATGTCTTTCAGCGGAAGCAGCAATTGTGGGATTATTTCGTCGAGAAGATTCTGATTGATGACATCTCGAAGGACCTTGGTCTCGGAGTCGGTAAGGAAGAATTGATCGATCTCGAATTCGGTACGAACCTCAGCCCGATCATCCAGCGAAACTTTATGGATCCAAACACACGTCAAGTGGATCGCCAACAGCTCAACAGCTTGAGGCAGGCCATTGATGGTGATCAATTGCCTCCGGATCTTCGTGTTTTCTGGGCCGAACAAGAAAAAGAAATCATCAAGGATCGTCTCCAGACCAAATTGGTTGCTATGGTGTCCAAAGGCATGTATTTGCCAACCTGGCAGGCTGAAATGATGAACAAAGATCGTGCAACCCAAAGCGAAGTGGCGTATGTACGTATCCCGTTTGACGCCGTAGCCGATAGTGATGTGACGTTTACTGATGATGAACTTGCAACCTATCTCAAGCAGAATAAGGCCAAGTTTTATCAGGATGAAGAATCCCGTGCAATCAGCTTTGTCAGCTATGATGTCAAGCCAACTAGTGAAGATTCTGCCACTCTCTACAAGGGTCTTGCTGAACTAGTGACACCTTTTCAGGAAGCAGAAAATGACACACTCTTTATTGAGAACAACTATGGCTTCATGGATGATGCCTTCTATCAGGATGATTTTTTCACATCACCTGAGGCGGATACCTTATTCTCCATGTCTACTGGTTCTGTATATGGGCCATTTGTCGAAAATGGACAATATCTGGTTGTAAAAATCATGGACCGTATGATCGTTCCTGATTCTATCAAATCCAGACACATCCTCATCCAGGCCAAGGATGCAGCTGCTATCGAGCAGGCACAAATCACGATTGACAGTTTGAAAGGACTACTTGAAGCAGGTGTAGCTTCCTTTGACACACTGGCTCTTCAGTATGGTCAGGATGCGACACGTGCGACTGGTGGAGATCTCGGTTTCACTGGTCAGGGTCAAATGGTAAAGCCGTTCAATGACCTTATTTTCTATAAGGCTACACCTGGTAAATACTACACAGTGACCACTCAATTTGGTGTTCATCTGGTTCAAGTAACGGATCGGAAATACATCAAAAACAAGGTCGGTCTCAAGATGGGAATCCTCAACGAGGCGATCATCCCATCAGAGATAACACAGAAAAGAGCCTATCAAAAAGCCCTGGAAGCTGTGAGCAAGTATCGGGATATCGCCAGTTTGGAACAGGCAGCCACAGAAGACAAGGATCTGGTCATCGAAACCAGTTCGCCTTTCCGTGCCAATGATTTCTCGATGGGTATTCTCGGACAGGGTTCCTCGATTCGGGATGTTATCCGTTGGGCATTCAAACAAAAGGAAGTGGGCGGCATTTCTCCGGAAGTATATGCTTTTGAAGATGAGACAGCTGGCTATACGAACAAATACCTCGTTGCCGGACTTGCCAATATCCGTCCTGAAGGAGATGCGACCCTCGAATCAGCTCGTACTGAACTTGAATTGCTCGTTCGCAATCAAGCCAAAGGCAAAAAGATTGCAGAACAGATTGGTAGTCAAACTGATCTCGATGCAATAGCGGCCAAATACTCCAGTGTTGTAGATACTGCAAAAACGATGAGCTTCGCCAATTCCTTTCTCACTGGTATTGGCAACGAACCAAAATTGATTGGCACAGTTGTGACCCTTCAAGCTGGTTCGACATCTGCTCCAATCATTGGTAAGAATGGAGTCTATGTGGCGAAGGTGCTGAATCGTCCTTCTGAAGTCCCGCCAGCAAATGTGGCCCTCATGCGACAGTCTTTGAAAATGCAGAAGTCTAGTTCGATATCTTACCGCTTTGTGGAAGCACTGCGTAAAGACGCCAAAATGGAGGATAACCGATCCAACTTCTTCTAGGACTCACCACCATAAACGGTAGATAAAAAAGCCGGAACAGAGATCTGTTCCGGCTTTTTTATTGTCAATATATATGAGCCGAACTGGTTTCATGATATGCATCCAGCCAAGACTGGACTAATTCGTTGTCTTTGCAGCAGTTTTTATCGCTTCATAAAGCGCTACTTCATCTCCCGGGCGATATTTTCGTTTGTGGTACACAATCTCACCACTTGAATCCAGGATAAACGTTTGAGGCAAACCATTCAATCCACCAGGAAGAAAGCGACTGAATTCGCGGTGTGTGTCATTGTATGCAGGCCATGGCCATTGTCCATCTTGCACTCGCTGCGTGAATGAACCGAAGTTCTTTTCAAAGTCAGTTGAAATCGCAATCAGATTGAAGTCTGTTTCTTTTTTCCACTCTGGAACTTCCTTACTCAGCGCTTCCAATTCCATTCGGCAAGGATAACATGTCGTGAGCCAAAACAGAAGAATAGTCGGCTTCCCATTCTGTGGAAAAACCTGATCGGAAGTCACTATTGTCCCGTCCGCCTGCTTCAATTCGATATCAAAAGGATAGGTCGTTATGATTTCGGCGGCAGGACGTGCCGTATCCATAATATAATTTGGCTCTCTCGTTTGCAACGCCTTTTCCTGGCCTTCTTGACCATAGGCCGTGAATGCAAACATGAAAAGTCCAGCACTGATCAATACTCGTTTCATGCCTTATCTTGTTTTCGATTGAAGGGTTGCTATAGCTTGTTTTGCACGGGCCATAGAAGGGTCAAAGAGCAGTGCCTGTTCATAATCCTGCATGGCGCCAGTAGTATTCCCCAGCTGCTCACGCACATTGCCTCGGGCTAAATAAGCCCGAGAGCGTGTTGGATCAACCTGCAAAGTCATATCAAATTGTTGTAACGCCTTGTCCAGGCTATCCAGTTCCAAATAGATCAATCCGGAATTGTAAATCGCATCGGCGTATTGTGGGTTTCGAATGACAATTTCCCGATAAACCTGCAATGCATCCTGATATCTCCCCTGATCCTGGAAGTATTCTGCAAGTGCATGACGGGCATGTTCTCCTACCGAATCCAATCGGACTGCAGTTTCAAAATAACGTTGGGCAATAGGTTTCTTTTCCTGGCTCAACAGTTTACCACATTCGATCCATGCATCGATGAGATCCGGATCTTGTTCTGTCGCCTCCTGAAAACGCTTGATTGCTTGCGGGATTTTGCCCTCATCCCGATTGATCATTCCCGCCCAAAACAAGCCGTCCGCATTCTGCGGATCCAATGTCAGAATGTGCAAAATGGTTTCTTTGGCTGGGTCGTAGAATTTCAGGATGAACTGAAATTCAACCAACTTCAATAAGGTCGGAATTCGGTTCGGGAACAGATCAACGGCCTTGTGTAACGTGTTGATCGCCATACGGGAATTGTAATAATCGAGATATACATCCGCCAGGAGGTGATAACTGTCTATGTCCAGGCTATCCAGTGTGATCGCCCGATTCAGATCCAGGATGGCCTGATCATATGCTTCCCGATCTGCAAAGGCCTGCGCCCGTTGACGATAGAGGTTGTGATCATCAGGTTTTTTCTGAATAGCTTCAGAGATCTGATCGATCTCCGGATAGCCGGTCAGATTCAGTGGAGTTGATTCTGGAGAATCAGAAGATTGACAGCCTGCGAAGAAGAGGATCATCGCTGCAAAGACAAGATATTGTCGCATAGGTTGCAAAAATAGTCGATTTGCAAGATCATGGTATTTGGTGAACTCTCCCATGCATTGGTCATAAAATGCATCAGATTGACCAAATATGGCCAAAACAAGGTTTTCCAGGCAGCGATAGCTGGTCTCATTCCGTTAAACAGAGTACCTTGTCTATGGTATGGATATATCCTTCCATCTTACTGTAGACGAGCCCGATTTGATCGCGGCATGTGTCCGACAAGAGCGTTGGGCCCAGCAGCGAGTATATGAAGAATATTACGGGAAAATGATGGGTGTCTGCTTGCGGTATGCCAGTCATGAAGAGGACGCATTGGATATGCTCCACGAAGGCTTTATCAAGGTCTTCAGGTATATCATAAAGTACAAGCCAGGCACTTCATTGCAAGCCTGGATCCGGACCGTAATTGTCAATACCTGTATCGATCATTATCGGAAAAACCATCGGCGTAGGACAGAGGATCTGGATCAAATCCAACCGCTGGCAAATGGAGACACATCGGCTTTGGATATGATTTCAGCTGAAGAAATTATGGCCATGGTCAGGGATTTATCACCAGCCTACCGAATGGTTTTTAACTTATATATTCTGGAAGGATATTCGCATAAAGAGATTGCGGATATGTTGGATATTACTGAAAGCACTTCCCGATCCAACCTGGTCAAAGCCAGATTGAAGCTTCAGGAAGCACTTAAAACCAAGTGGAGTAGATGAGGCAATTTGACCGCTGGATCAAGAGTGAACTGAACCAATATGAAGCATCCCGTCCGGATGCTGCCTGGGAGAAGTTTGCAGACAGGATGGATCATGCGGACAAAATACAAGCTGAAGAGCATGCTTTTAATCAGGCAATCAAAGAAAAACTAGATCCGTATCAGGCTTCTTACAAACCTTCACACTGGCAATCACTTCGTGTAAAACTTGAAGCTCAGGCTCAAATTCGAGCCGAAATGCTTCGCATCAAGGTGTTGGAAGCTGCATTGTTTGCATTGATCTTCATTACCCTGTGGCAACTCCAACCTGGTTCATCTTCTGTTCAACAGTCTTCACTTCCAATCGCAAGTATTCAGAATAGAATGCTGGATAGTGACAATTCCACATCTACTGATCCAGCTTTATCAATCGATAATCAAACAAATCAAGGCAAACAACTGGAAGGTTTTTCCCAGCGTCTCAATAGGGCAACCTCGACGACAACAAGGCTGTCCGATAAGACTTCCCCTTCAGACAATTTATCTTTGTTGATGCCCAGATCATCTGGCATGAATACGGAATCCTCCATTTCGAGTTTATCGTTGTCGCAAGATCATTTGATTACCCAGGTTTTGCTTATTGACCAAGGTAAATTTGATCGATTAGATTTCCTTCCAACCTCTAAGCTGACCCAATTGGTTCTGAATCCAGAGCCACTCCAAATAGTGCCTATTGAACAAACGTCATTGGTTCGTCATAGAATCAGTATGGCTATCAATGGTGATTTGAATTACGTAATGACACCCTATGATCAACTCTTGGTTAACAGGGGTTACGATCAGCTGGTTTCAGGATATGGTGGTTGGATCGGCTATGCCTGGGAGGGTCCCAAATGGGCTTTGCGTACAGCAATAGCTTACCATCGTAAATACTATCTTCCAAAACCATACACTGAAGTATTTGATGGTGATTTTGAGCGTGGTTATTTCAGCGAAACACTTCGTGATATTGAGTTGAATCTGCTTAGTCTGTCAGTTCAGGGCCAACGAACATTTTCCAGACGAAATCATTGGCATTCATATGGATTAATTGGAGGAACAGGCCATCTGGCTTTTCAGGCCAATTATGATCGTAAGCAATCTTATGCTCCTGGAGCAGACCCTCAAGGTGTCGAAATACCAGAACCTCTTGTACCTAGTAAAACCAGTCAGAAAAAATATGCTGACGGCTTTTTTGAAGGCGGCAGTTTTGTTGAGAATTCGTATTTCACAATTGATCTGGGCATCGGTATCGAACGACATTTGAACGAACGAGCCAGTTTGTTCTTTGAGCCTGTCTACCAACACAACCCCTTCCAAAAATCCCTTGGTCCAAACAAGGATCGGATCAACACACTGAGTCTTTCGATGGGTGTTCGGGTTAACCTCTGATCATTTGATCGGGTCGCATTCCCTACCTTTGTCAAAAAGATATGAAGGTCCTCCTATTAGGTGGCGGTGGGCGTGAACATGCCTTGGCCTGGAAAATTACATCCAGTCCATCATGTGAGCAACTTTACATTGCACCAGGCAACCCTGGCACAGCAAGCTGTGGTCAAAATATTGACCTGAACCTTCACGACTTTACGTCTATTTCTGCTTTTTGTAGAGCTTCCGGAATAGATCTTGTCGTCGTTGGTCCGGAAGAGCCTCTCGTCCTGGGCATTACAGATCATCTCCGCAAGGATCCATATCTGACTGATCTGATCATTTGCGGACCCTCTGCAGAAGGTGCACGTCTGGAAGGCAGTAAGGCTTATGCGAAATCCTTTATGGCCGAATGGGATATTCCCACTGCACGATATGGCGAATTTAACCGGGAGCAAGAGGAGGATGCTATACAATTTCTGGATACTTTTTCTCCTCCATACGTTATCAAGGCTGACGGCTTGGCTGCAGGTAAAGGTGTTTTGATTTTATCAACGAAGGAAGAAGCTGTAGCAGCCATTCGGAATATGTTTGGTGGAGAATTTGGTCCTGCAGGGCATACGATTGTTCTTGAAGAATTCCTGGACGGCATTGAATTTTCCGTGTTTGCATTGACAGATGGTCAACATGCGTGTATCCTTCCTGTCGCAAAGGACTATAAACGGATTGGGAATGGCGATACCGGACCCAACACTGGTGGAATGGGTGCAGTTTCTCCAGTCCCTTTTGTGGATGATATCCTACTTCAAAAAGTGCGAGAAAAAATTGTCGAACCAACTGTTTGTGGCTTAGCTGCTCGTCAAATCGACTATACTGGCTTCTTGTTTTTTGGACTGATCCGTGTCAATGATGAACCCATGGTGATTGAGTACAACTGTCGAATGGGGGACCCGGAAACCGAAGTTGTGATGCCTCGGTTACAAACCGACTTCCTCGAGCTGATGATTGCCATGAACCAAAAACGTCTCGATAAGGTCGAGATTAAATCTGATCCACGCACAGCATTGACGGTCATGCTTGTTTCAGGGGGATATCCCGGTACCTATCCAAAAGGTTTACCTATTGAAGGTGCTTCAACAAAATCTAAAGGAGAAACACTTTTATTTCATGCCGGCACCCGGCTATCAAAAAATGAACTCGTAACCCATGGCGGACGGGTTTTGGCTTGTACAGCATTTGGCGCGAATATCACCGAAGCGCGAAATCGGTCTTATGCTTTGATCAGATGGCTTTCCGTGAGGATATTGGATTGGACCTGTAATGGAACGATTGCTGGACAGCGGGCATATTTCTGGAGGAAGGTGGGTTCCATCCGTTCCTGAAAAACTGATTTTCAGTCGAATTTCCACTGATAGTCGGGCTCTGTTCCAACCGGCGACAACCCTGTTTTTTTGTTTGCGAGGTC
Organism: Lewinellaceae bacterium; assembly: GCA_024642625.1. Taxonomy (GTDB): domain Bacteria; phylum Bacteroidota; class Bacteroidia; order Chitinophagales; family Saprospiraceae; genus JAGNXB01. Next base: position 5,501 of record JAHEAU010000006.1, on the reverse strand, counting down.
CCAGACATGATGGTCATCAGTATATTCAGGAAGCCTGGGAAAAAGGTGTTCGCTATTTTGTTGTTGACTGTTTACCAGCACAAGAGTTGGTAAATACGTTCTATTTACTCGTCGAAGACACCCAGATCGCATTGCAGGATATGGCCCGTGGACATCGTGATCTCTTTTCATATCCGGTGGTGGGTATAACCGGCAGTAATGGCAAGACCATCGTCAAGGAATGGCTGTATTCGATCCTGAAGGATGATGAGGCGATCATCCGAAGTCCGCGAAGCTTCAACAGCCAGATTGGCGTTCCTCTTTCGTTGTCCATGATTGGTCCGGAACATCGCCTTGCCTTGATTGAAGCAGGCATTTCACGCCCTGGAGAAATGGATCGGCTGGAATTAATGATACATCCTGAAATCGGTGTTCTAACGAGTTTGGGAAGTGCCCATGACGAGGGTTTTCCTAATCGGGAAAGCAAGCTTCGTGAAAAGCTAATTCTTTTTCGAAACAGTCATACAATCATCGCACCTGATGTTATTGTTGACCAGTTCCCTACTGCGTTTTACGCATTGAAAGGCCGACTTGTGACATGGTCCCTGACAAAACAGGCCGACCTGCAAGTCATCCAAATCAAGGAAAAAGGCCAAATTCTGGAGGTCCACTTTCTCTATCATGATCAGCCTGGAACAATCTACCTTCCTCATCAAGACGAAGCCAGTTTGGCCAATGCCATGACATGCTTGTTGACAGCTCTTGATCTTGGCAAACCGATGCAATCGATCTGTGACCGGTTCCGAACCTTATCCGGATTGTCCATGCGTCTTGAATCACGTGAAGGATGGAACGGAAACCTGATCATCAACGACTATTACAATGCTGATCTGGAAGGAGTTCGGATCGCATTGTCCTTTTTGCAACAACGTCAGGGCAAACGCTCAACATGGATCATCTTGTCCGATCTGGATGATACAGGTTTGCAAACATTGGAATTAGTTCAGCGGATTGTTGACTTATTGAAAGACATCCGGATTGATCGATTGTCATGTATAGGCACCCAAGGGCCAACATTGATTCAGGAATTGGGGAATCCCCCTTATGCCCATTGGTATCCAGACGTCCACACATTTTTAATGAACATTGACGTTCAATCTGTCAGAGATACCGCTGTACTCATCAAAGGCGCACGGCGGTTTGCACTGGAAGAAGTCAGTCGAAAACTGACTCGATTTGCCCATCGAACCAGGCTAGAAATCAACCTGACCGCGTTGGCTCATAATGTTAAAATATATGCCCAAATGCTCCGGCCTGAAACCCGGATCATGGTTATGGTCAAAGCATCGGCCTATGGAAGTGGCAGTGCTGACATCGCACGGTTATTGGATTTTCAACGTGTCCATTACCTTGGCGTTGCCTATTCAGATGAGGGAGTAGAACTGAGGGAGGCTGGTATTCATCTACCTATCATGGTAATGAATCCGGACGAATCAAGTTTTGCTAATATAGTTAAACATCGCCTTGAGCCAGAGATCCATTCGATCAACCAGCTCCGGGAAATTATTGCGTTTCTTTCACCTGTAGATCCGGTCATTCCCATCCATATAAAGATCGAATCAGGTATGCATCGTCTTGGATTTGATGAATCTGATCTCGCTGAATTGATCACGATATTATCTGACCAGGGACAGGTATATGTGGCCTCGTGTTTTTCCCATTTAGCGGCCAGTGAAGACCCTCGACAGGATGAATTCACCCGCCATCAAGTTGCTCGATTCATGGCTTGTTCGGAAAGCCTTATACAGGCTTTGGGATATCGCCCGATGTTACATATCCTAAATTCTGCGGGTATCTCGCGCTTCCCGGAATATCAATTTGATATGGTCCGTCTGGGCATTGGTATTTATGGTTTGGGAGAGACCTCCACTGATATTCAACCTGCACTGGCATTACGAACACATATTTACCGGATCCATGAGGTACCTGCTGGGGATTCAGTTGGATATGGTCGAAAAGGTGTCGCCGCAACCAATCGGAAAATAGCCACATTGGGTATTGGGTATGCTGATGGACTACTCCGTTTGGCTGGAGAGGGCCGATTTTGTGTCCGGATAAACGATCATCTTGCACCTACTGTCGGTGCCATATGCATGGATATGTGCATGGTCGATGTGACTGCAATTCCTCAGGTCACTGTTGGTGATGAAGTTACCCTGTTTGATGAAACCTATTCGATCCGACATCTGGCAGACAGTCTGAAAACCATATCATATGAGGTGCTGACCAACATTTCAACTCGTGTGAATCGCATCTATTTCCACGAATAGGCCGTTGTATACAACAAACCATGTAAATCAGAAGTTAACCCAATCGAAATAACCCCTCCGACAGGTCACAATTCGTACTTTTGCCGCTTGTCTTTTTGATTAAAACAGCAGTTATCATGAAACACCTTCGGATTGCCCTTTTCGGGCTCATTATCCTTAGCCAATTGGCCATTCTGCAAGGACAGACTTCTACCGACCCCATTCTGTTTAGTGTAGAAGATGATCAGATCCCGCTTAGCGAGTTCGTGTATATCTACTCCAAGACGAATGGCTTGAAAGCTGATTTTGGCCGACCATCCCTTGCGGAATATCTGGACTTATACAAAAAGTTCAAGATGAAAGTTCGACGGGCACGTGAAATGAAACTGGATACTATCCCTTCATTGAAAACTGAGTTGGCAGGCTATCGCAAACAATTGGCCAGCAACTATCTGATCGACAAGGAGGTGACCAATCAATTGATCCAGGAGGCTTATGATCGTATTCAAGAGGACGTGAGAGTCAGCCATATTTTAGTCAAACTAAATGAAAGCGCAAGTCCTGAAGATACCGTGATCGCCCGGAAAAAAATCGTAGAGGCGCAAAAAATGCTCGCATCAGGAAAATCCTTTTTGGAAGTAGCAAAATTATTCAGTGAGGATGAGTCCACTGCAAATAATGGGGGAGATTTGGGATTCTTCACAGCACTCTTCCCGTCTGGATTCTATGCAATGGAAACGGCAGCTTATAAGACACCCATTGGCAAAGTCAGTGATATCATCCGCACCAAATTAGGTTATCATTTAGTGAGGACTACAGAACGTCGTCCTGCCCGAGGCGAGATTGAAGTAGCCCATATCCTTGTGAAAAAAATTCAAGGTGACAACTCTGCGGATGCACGGACAAAGATTGACAGCATTTATTATGCGTTGAAAAAAGGAGGCGACTTTGATGCTCTTGCCAGAGAGTTTTCAGAAGACAAACTATCTGCTGCCAAAGGTGGAAATATTGGTTTCTTCGGGATCAATCGCTATGAAAGTGCATTTGAAGAAGCAGCCTTTGGCCTCTTTGCTGATGGCGACTATACAAAGCCTTTTGAAACCAGCAGTGGATATCATATTGTCAAACGGATCAGTAAACGTGGACAAGATGCTGAAGATCTGGCTAAACGTCGATTGGAGCCATTGGTGAAACGTGATCAGCGATTTGAATTGGCCAAAACAAGTATGATTGCAAAGATCAAATCTGACATCGGTGTTGAAGAGAAAAATGATGTTTTGATCCGTTACACGCAAATGCAAAATGATTCCTTCTTTACATTCCTTTGGCGTCCACAAGCCGGCAAGCTGGCTTCCAAGACCATTCTAAAACTGGGCAAGAACAAAGAAATTCCAGTTTCTGCGTTTGAAGATTACCTCTTGAAAAATGCCGGAAAACGTGTCAATCAAAAACGGACAAATGATCTGGTTTCTGGAATTCGGGCTCTTTATGACGAGTTTATCCAGGACGAATGCATCAAATTCGAAGAATCACAACTAGAAGATAAATACCCGGATTTCAAGGCATTGATGCGAGAGTATCAGGAGGGGATACTTTTGTTTGAAGCTACGAAGCGGATCGTTTGGGATCGTGCAGGTCAGGATTCAATCGGGCTGGAAGCTTTTTTCAATAAAGAAGCCCGTAACAAATATCAGTGGGGTGAGCGCGCGCGCGTCACCTATTATTCTGTAAAAAGTGGCGATACAAAGCTTCTGGAAGAAGTACGTGACTATGCAGATAACCAGCCAAGTGACAAAGTGTTGAATAAATTCAACAGTAAGGATGAAGCCATCGTGAGCACTCGCGAATTCATTTATGAGCATGGTAAAAATCCAGCTATTGATGAAATGGTTTGGAAGCCCGGAACCTTATCATACAATGAAGAAGACAAGCGAAACAAAGGATGGAACTTCATGAAAATTGAAGAGATCCTGCCTCCGGCACCGAAAACATTGGATGAAGCCCGTGGCTATGTCATTGCTGACTATCAGGACAAACTGGAAAAAGACTGGATTCAGGAACTGAAAGAGCGGTATAATGTCAAGGTCAATCAACAAGTCTTTGAATCCCTAATTAAGTGATCGACCGATTTGCACGTTTAGGTGTATTCGTATTGATTTCCTCGCTTTTCCTGGGATCGAGCTGTCGTTCGGGTAATGAGCCTGACCGTAGTGAAGATCAATTGATGGCCGAGGTTTTTTCAAGGCAACTTTACTTCAGCGATGTCGCCAGTCTAATGTATGATGGTGTAAGCTCTGAAGATAGTATCCTCATTCTCAATGCATATGTTGAACGATGGGTGCGGGATCAGTTGTTAATGCAAAAAGCCGAACAGAATATTCCCAAAGATTTGAACATTGATATGTTGGTCAACAATTATCGAGAATCACTTATTCTCAATAATTATGAACGGTTATTGATCGAACATCAACTGGATTCTACAGTGACTGAAGCTCAATTGCTCGAATTTTATGAGACGAACAAGGATCAATATCACCTTGAAAAACCGATCGCCCATATTTTGTTTCTACAGATCAAAGATGACCGACCAAACCTGGCACATGCTCTGTCCTGGTGGAATGAACCAAAACCTGAAAATCTCAGAAAATTGACTCGGTACGCCAAGCGATATGCCGACCGGGCAATGCTTGCTGATAGTACATGGATGCCCGTGGAGGACGTGGTCCACATGTTGCCTCCAGGAGTCATGAGTGTGAATAGTGCGACACCTGGAAAAGAGATTCGATTCCAAGATCAGGAAGTGACTTATTTGCTCAAGATCAGAGACATTCGGTCGTCTCTTGAAATTGCGCCACTCGCCTATATCCGCGACCAGGCAACTCGGGCCATCCTCCATCGACGTGAAATTGACTTGATCAATCGCGTAAAAGACCAACTTTACGAATTGGAAATTCGTAAAAACAACGTTAAAGTGTACACCCGATAGCTCCTGTTACCAGCCGGAACTCGTTTCTTTATGATTATGTCCTCTCCTATGTTTAGACTACTTCTTTCATTTTGCTTCGGAATCTTTGTCTTGACTACCAGTCAGGCTCAGGAAAAACGGCTCATTGACAAGGTCACCGCTACTGTTGGGGCTGAAATTATCCTCTTGTCAGATATCGAATCCCAGTTAGCTTATATGCAATCCCAACGCGGTTCATTACCACCAGA
>JAHEAU010000130.1 GCA_024642625.1 Lewinellaceae bacterium | reverse complement strand
AACGACTCCGGAGGCCTTAGGTGCGTATGTTTCGCCCAAGACTGTCCAGTTATTTGAAGCGGAGGGTGTCTTTACACAAAAGGAGATCAAGGCCTTCTATGAAGTCCAACTCCACAAGTATCACACGACACTGGAGATCGAGTCGACGACGCTTGAAGAACTGTGTATGAATTTCGTGTTGCCGGCTGCTATGGACTACCAAACCAGGTTGGCCAGCAATATGGTGCAGATGAAAGCAGCTGGCTTTGACAGCAAGCATGTTGAATTTTCAGCAGATGCCGTGAAGCGTATATCGAAGAATATCAATTTGATACACCGTCTGATTGAAGAGATGCACGAATCAAGACACAAGGCGCACAAGGAAGCAGATAGCCTGAAAGCGGCATTACTTTACTGTCACAAGGTGAAACCCTGTATGGATCAGATCCGTCAACATGCGGATGATCTGGAATTGATCGTCGATGATCGCGAGTGGGCGTTGGTCAAGTATCGGGAAATGATGTATATCCGATAGATTTATACCCGATTCAACTTTTTTTATAGAAAAGGGCAGCTCATTTTGGGCTGCCCTTTTCTTTTTATTTTCACAATACAACACAATCAATTAGTATATGATTTTTTAAATAATTGCATATCAGTGCATTATAAATGCAAATTATACAGTTAATTAAAATACAATAAATACAATCTCTTTTTTTTGTTTTTGTTTGCCCAATGAAACTTGTTGATGTTTGTATCGTCAACGGAGGTCAAAAAGCTGACCGCCAGAAGAGGAAAAAGTTGACCAACAATTTTGGATATGTTCATGGGATTATAATTTGTTAGTGGGCCGTAACTTTTTTTGGTGTTTTATTACGGCTCACTACTTTTTCCCATCCTCTTCAAACTACTCGGATATGTTCATGGGATTATAATTTGTTGCTAGGTCGCCGCACCAAAAGCGGTGCGGCCACCTCAACAAGTCTAATCGAATACCGATACCACTTAAAGCAAAACATGAACCAAAAGAGGTTCGTGAGTTTATATATGTTCATGGGATTATAAAAGCCGCTCTTGTAGCGGCTTTTTTTTTATGGCCTATACCCGAACCTTTGCTTCAGGAATGAGCGATAATTTTATCCATAGTCTGGACCGCCTGATCCAGGTAAGCCAGTCCGAACATGGCAACATGAGCAAATAATGGATAGAGATGGTAGATAGCCTCTCGGGCCTCCCAACCTGGATTCATTGGAAAAACTTCATGATATCGCTCATAGAACGAAGATGGAAAGCCACCAAACAAGGTTGTCATTGCCAAATCTATTTCTCTATTGCCGTAGCGCATACTCGGATCTATCCAAAGCGGGGATTCCGGTTCAGTGCAATACAAATTCCCAGACCATAGATCACCGTGTAACAAGCGTGGTTTGCCTTCCTCGATCAAGAACGGTATCCGTGGACGAACATTTTGCCATCGTTCCAAGGCCCGACTATCAAATTGATCTTTTTGTAAAATCACTTCAATCAATGGTTGAAGGTATCCATCCAGATAAGTTACATTCCAAGAAGCGTGTTGAAACGCCGGCAACCGGACTGTCCCCAAAAATCCCTGCTCCGGCGAACCATGATACCCACCCTCTATTTGATGGATTCTGGCCAGATCAGTACCGGCTTGATGCCAGTATGAGTCTGTCTGTTTACCAGGCGGATAATATGTCAGAAGCAGATAAGCTCCTCCTTCTTCAAAAGATTCATGCCGGTGGTATTCTGGAGTTGTAACCACAGTCGACAGGGTGTTCAATCCATTGACCTCCGCATCAAACATTGCGTATGCCTCAGGACCAGAGTTGAATTTTAGAAAGTAATCAGTTCCATTTGCATGCAGGATAAATGATTCATGAATGTCGCCGCCAGCTGTTTGCTGGACTGACAGGTTGTGATCATTCAACACGGACGCTAAATGGGAGATGACGTAGGGAGGTAGAGGCACAGGCTATATTCTGTTTTGTTGAATGATTTCCAGGACGTCATCCCGGTAATTCTTACCAATAGGTAGCAGCTTTGTCTGATTTTTCAACGTGACTTCAATCATGGACCCGTCTAGAGCCTGAATCTTTTGGATATTGACGATGTAGGATCGATGAATACGACGAAACAGATTTGAGGGCATTTTTTCCTCCAGACTTTTCATTGTCTGTAATGTAATAACCCGATCCTGTTCCAATCGAATAATGACGTAGTCTTTCAAACCTTCGATATAGACGATATCTTCGAACGATACCTTGACCAGCTTTTTGTCGGCTTTCACAAACATATAGTTGTCATTGGTCGGGAGGTCCTGTTTCTGTGCCTTCAATTGGTCTTTCGCTTTGTTGACCGCTTTCAGGAACCGATCAAAGGCAATCGGCTTCAGCAGGTAATCAACAGCATTCAACTCAAATCCTTCAACTGCATATTCCGAAAAGGCAGTCGAGAAAATGACAAGGGGAGGGTTGCGTAACGACTTCAGCCAATCCAAACCACTGATCTGTGGCATTTGAATATCCAGAAAAATGAGATCGACCTCTTCAGATTGGACAATCTCATTTGCTTCCAGTGCATTGGCACAGGAAGCAAGGACTTCCAGGTCGGGTATCTGTGAAGCATGACTTTCCAGGATTTCCCGGGCGAGAGGTTCATCATCGACAATAAGTGTACGAATGGGTTGCATAGCCTAAAGTTAATTTTCCTCAGTAAAAAATAAGGTAAGTTCAACACGAAAGGTCAACGGATCCTGGACGATCAGGAGTTCATGCTTATCTGGATAGAGCATCGCCAATCGCTTGCGCACATTGGTCAAGCCAATCCCTCCAAATGTCCTGGATTCGGGTTGTGGGTGTGAATCTGGTTTACTGTTTTCTATCCGAAAGAAGACATATTGATCCGTTACATCCAGGAAGACGTGGACAAATCCGGTAGAAAGGCTGCGTGCCAAGCCGTGTTTGAAACTGTTTTCCAGAAAGGGTATGAACATCAACGGTGCAATACGCTGGTGCTGGACATCGCCCTGACGAGTGAATTGTACATCTGCATGCTGTCCATGACGAAGCCGCTCCAGTTCCAGATAATTTTCTACATAAGCAATTTCCCTGCTCAACGGAACCCACTTCTCATTGCATTCATACAACATATAGCGCATCATGTCAGCAAGGCGAAGCACAATCTCTGGTGCGAGGTCAGACTTTTTGATGGTCAGTGCATAAAGACTATTCAGCGTGTTGAACAGAAAATGTGGATTGATTTGTGATTTGAGGAATCGCAATTCGGATTGCATGTTTTGGGTCTGTACACGGCGTTTCTCCCGTTCACTTTTGATCCAGTCACTGATGATCTTGAACACCGTGAACGTCGCGGTGAGCATGAAATTCAACAGGTAGTATCCAGCCTGATGTTGGACCACTTGATCCTGGAGTTCAGGATAATCTGAAAATTTCCAGTAAAACAAATTGATCATAAGCGGTGTCAACACCAATACCAACAGCACAAGGAATACCCCGTAGACCAGTAGCTTCCGATCACTGAGAAAACGAGGGATCAGGAGGTAGATGTTGACATAGATCAGGATGGCATAAAAGGAAATACGGATAACCTCATTACCAAGAGCAAAACCAAAAGGTAACCCATTGATGTCAACCTCCAGATAGGTCAGTGCCGAAAGGAGGACTACCCAGAAAAGAAGATGAGCGAAAAGCTTTGACGGTCTGACAATCATGACTCCTTAAAGATAAGATGAAGGTGGATTGTCCGGGTACCATTTCGATGAAACAATAGCTCAAGCCGACAGAATCTCCGTTCTGGAGTCACAACCGGTTTTATTTTCTTCAGATAATGGATGAGCATCACTTTATACCTTTGGGATTGAATGAACTGAATGTATGGTGTATTTGACTCGCGTTGAAAGATTCAATGCAGCCCATAAACTATGGGTTAAGGACTGGTCGGATGAACAGAACAATGAAGTTTTTGGCAGATGTGCAAATGCAAACTGGCATGGGCATAATTATTCGCTCCACATCACTGTCAAAGGCACTCCAGATCCGTTTACCGGATTTGTTATGGATGCGAAAAAGTTGAGTGACATTGTTAAAGCACGTATCATTGACAAGGTCGATCACCGCAACTTGAACCTGGATGTTCCATTTATTCCATCGGATTGTCAACCGACCTCTGAAAATCTTGTTGTGTTTTTCTGGCAGGAACTCTACCCGCACCTTCCACCCGAAGTTGACTTGCACCGATTGATGTTGCAAGAGACAGATACAATTTATGCGGAGTATTTTGGCGAATAAATCCATTAGCATGGAGAGTGAAAAAAGACAATTTGAATCAGAAGAACGGACCAAAATCCTGATGGAAGGGTATCGGACGTTGATTCATCAGGTTGGCGAAGATCCTGATCGCGAAGGGTTGGTGAAAACGCCTGAACGGGCGTCAAAAGCTATTCAATTTCTTACACAGGGGTATGATCAGGACCCGAAGAAAGTCCTCCTGTCTGCCATGTTTAAGGAAGACTATAGTGAGATGGTCCTGGTGAAGGACATTGAGGTTTATTCCATGTGTGAACATCACCTCCTTCCGTTTTTCGGTAAGGCACATATCGCTTACATCCCGGATGGATACATTGTCGGTTTGAGCAAGATTCCGCGGATCGTCGATATTTTTGCTCGTCGAATGCAGGTTCAGGAGCGCCTGACCATGGAAGTGCTGGATTGCATCCAGGAAACCTTAAAGCCATTAGGTGCTGCTGTCGTTATTGAGGCCCAGCATATGTGTATGATGATGCGCGGCGTGGAAAAGCAAAACTCCGCAACGACTACCTCTGCATTTACAGGTGTTTTCCGAAGTGATAGCACCCGAATGGAGTTCTTAAGTCTGATAGAAAAACGATTGCACTAGGCCAAATCTTGGCATCCAGATCATCTGAAATGAAGTTTTGATATGAAAAAAGCATACGTATTTCCTGGTCAGGGAGCACAGTTTCCTGGGATGGGAAAAGAAGCATGGGAAGCGGATTCTCGCGTTCGGCAATGGTATGATGAGGCGGACAACGTGATGGGGTTTGCCTTGAGCAAGATCATGTTTGAAGGTACTGAGGACGAACTCAAAGAAACGCGTGTAACCCAACCTGCGATTTTTGTTCAGTCAGTCATCCAGGCAAAATTGGCAGGTGAAGCCTTCCAACCGGATGCAGTCGCAGGCCATAGTCTGGGTGAATTCAGTGCACTTACCGCTGTTGGTGCCTTGTCGTTTGAAGAAGGGTTGCAATTGGTAAAAGAACGTGCCCTTGCCATGCAGGCGGCATGCGACCTAGCTGAAAGCTCAATGGCTGCTATCGTCGGGTTGGATGATGCCATTGTAGAAGAGATTTGTGCTGGTATTGATGATATTGTCGTCCCTGCGAATTACAATTCTCCGGGTCAATTAGTGATTAGTGGAAGTGTGTCAGGAATCAACGAGGCAGTAGAACAGTTGACTGCTGCCGGTGCAAAACGGGCGCTTGTTCTGGCTGTAGGAGGTGCTTTTCACAGCCCGCTTATGGAACCTGCCCGCGAACGCCTTGCTGCTGCCATAATTCACGCTTCGTTTCAAGCGCCGTCTTGCCCGGTCTATCAAAATGTCAATGCATTGCCGGAAACCGATCCCGTCAAAATCAAGGAAAATCTGATCTCACAATTGACTGCACCTGTCAAATGGACACAAACGATTCAACGGATGTTCCAGGATGGCTGCACAGAATTTGTGGAAGTTGGCGGTAAAGGCGTTATCCTTCGGGGATTGATCCGCAGAATTGAACCTTCCGCCACCAGTTCAGCATTATAAAAAAAGAAGAGGGAGTCCATAAGTCAATGAAAAAGCTGAATGCCATCCATGCCGGAACTCTGTTAATAGCAGAACCATTTATGTTGGATCCTTATTTCCGTAGGTCCGTTATCCTTATGTGTGAACATGAGGATGACAGCTCATTGGGTTTCATCATCAACAAAAAACTGGATGTTCGTGTCTCTGATCTGATTCAGGGTATGCCCGACTTTGATCAACATGTGTTTTATGGGGGCCCGGTTCAGACGGATACCATTCATTATATCCATAATGTTGGGGAACTATTGGACGAGAGTGTCGCTATTGCTCCTGGTGTGTTTTGGGGAGGCTCTTTTGAAAAATTGAAATTTCTGATTGATAAGCAACTCATCCTCCCTGACAATATCCGATTCTATGTCGGTTACAGTGGATGGACAGAAGGTCAATTGGAAGAGGAGTTATCCTATGGTTCGTGGATCACCGACCAGGCAGATGCCAACTATATTTTCAAGTTTGACCCAACGACAGTCTGGCAGAAAGTCTTGCAAGAAAAGGGATCGGTCTATAGCGTCATAGCGCAAATGCCTGAATCGCAAACACTAAACTAATCAAGGTTTGACGATCTCCTGTTTCGGCGTTTCAACAACTTTTTTCTTGACCTTTGGTTCGTACGGGATGGCCCGCAAAGAAGTGAGTACCTGATCACGATATGCTTCAAATTCAGGCAGATAACGTTCTGGCATGGGCTTAGATTCAGGGAATTTTTCCCGCCTAGGATTGACTTGACGACCATTCTTCCAGAAGCGATAGCAGACATGAGGTCCGGTCGCCAATCCCGTCGCACCAACATATCCGATCACTTGACCTTGCCGGACGTGTGTGCCAGGACGCATCCCTTTTGCAATGCGTTGCATGTGCAAATACTGTGTAGAATAGGTACTGTTATGTTTGATCTTGACATAATTACCATTACCTCCTGATCTAGTGGCCGCGATGACAGTTCCTGAAGCAGTTGCCAGGATCTCCGTCCCATATGGAGCAGCAAAATCTGTACCCAGGTGAGCCCGTCGAATTTTTAAAACAGGATGTAGTCGGCTATGCGAAAAGTGGGAAGAAATCCGTGAAAATTTGACAGGGGCTTTAAGGAATAAACTGCGCATTGGCCGTCCCTTGAAATCATAATATCCTTTAATACTGTCCTTTTCGTAGTAAAAAGCATAATACGTGCTGTCCTCCTGGACGAATTCGACGGCCTGAATCTTACCCAGTCCAATGCGTTTCCCTTCGAGCTGATCCTCCTCATAGATCATCCGAAACTTGTCACCTTGTTGCAGGTGGTGAAAATCTACAGCACACTCAAGTGCGTCTTCCAGCCCGATTATTAATGGCGAAGGGATATTTCCATTTACCAAGGCATTCCAAAGCGAGGACTCGATGACGCCGGCGCGCTGTTGAATGACCTGGTTGACAGGACGGGCAATCTCCTCTACATGGACTGGATCAAGAAGATGTATGCGATAGGATCGATAAGCATTGGGTTCATAAATCAACCACCGTGGAGCACATGTGATTGGATCCTTGAACACACGAAATGTTTGGCCTTCGCGGATAGCCCGAACATTGAAGACTGGACGACAGGCTTCTATGACCTGATATTGTTTATTCGTCGGGACACCAAATGAACCAATCAAACCGCCCAGGATTTGGTTTGGTTGCACTTCCAAGGTTTCTACTTGATAATGATCGAGTGGTATTCCATCATAAAATGTCGGCATTTGAACATCAAAGAATCCAACTGTTTCTTTTTGATTTCCGACGATCCAAAACGCAAAGGCAGACAGGCTGCAAAGGATCAAAAGGCCAGTAAATAGACGTGTTCTGGTCTTTTTCTTAGAGATTTCCTTCATATTTCCAGAGCAGTAAATTGAGGTTGGTACACCAATTCTGGTTTGGGATAAAGCTTCCAAAGTTAGAAAACTTGTGCATTCTGTGACATTCTCAGGGATTGTTTGCCTTGCTGTGAACAATGTTTCATCCTGTATGACCCTAAAATAGGGCCAATGTCGAAGTGGAAATAGAAGAGACGTTCTCTTTAACGATCAAGAATTGGTTGCTTCCAGAAAAAGTTCGCGGCCTTGCCTGGGGGTGATTGAATGTACACAGGGCGTAAGAGAAATCCGCTTGAAATGAGGAGAAAACAAAGCCATGTATTGCTCAGGTGTCCCTCCAAATGGTGGTCCGGGTTCATCAAATGGTTGAGCAAATAGCAGTCCGGCAAGCGTCCCGCGCTGGCCAAGAAGTGTTTTGCACTGTTGTGCGTATCGATACCACTGATCAGGATGAATCGCACTGAGAAACGTTTGTTCCACCAAGAGATCAAACGATTCTTCCAGTCTGAAAAAATCTCCTTGAAGGATTTGATCCTTTGGGAAAGACCGGTATGCCACTAAAAAACCGGCAACAGCCTGCGAGGCCCATTCGCAGATGTACGTCTGTTCAAACCCATTCTCCAAAAGCCAGGCAGCTTCATGCCCAAAACCGGCCCCGGGAATCAGTATCCGGATGGATTTGTCTGGTAGTTGTTCAAAATATCGGATCAATGCAGGGGAGGGGTAGCCAATATCCCAAGGAGTGTTGCCCGCTTCATACCGGCTTTGCCAGTATCTTGCATCAAATTTCATTTCGTCCATTCATGGCCCAAGATATGCGGAATCCATTCTGGCAAACGAAAACCACCCTGAATTTTCGAGGGAAATTAATTCAGCTTGAACCGGCTGTGGTGATGGGGATTCTGAATATTACCCCGGATTCATTTTTTGTGGAAAGTCGAATCGCATCACCTGATGAAGTTGTCGATCGTGCCGGTAATATGATCGAGGAAGGTGCGTCCATATTGGATATCGGAGGCTATTCGTCGAGACCAGGAGCTGTTGAAATTTCTATTGATGAAGAACTGGACAGGATCCTACCCGTTGTAAGCAAGGTACACCAGGCATTTCCGGAGACGCCCTTATCCATCGATACATTCAGATCACAAGTCGCTCGAGAAGCGATAACACTTGGCGCATCCATGGTCAATGACATTTCGGGTGGCCAGTTGGACTCAGAGATGTGGCCGTTGGTCAGCAGTCTTCAGGTGCCCTATGTGTTGATGCATATGCCAGGCAATCCCCAGACAATGCAAACCATGACAGATTATCAGGATGTGGCAGTGGATATCCTCGACTGGTTGATTGGTATGGTCGGTGAGCTCCGAACCACTGGAATGCATGATGTTATTGTAGACCCAGGTTTTGGTTTTGGTAAAACCATTCAGCAAAACTTCAAATTATTGGATCAGCTACATACCTTGAAGATCCTGGGTCTGCCGATTATGGTTGGCCTTTCCCGAAAATCAATGATCTGGAAGACGCTGGGTTCAGATGCAAGTCAATCACTTCATGGAACCACCGCCCTGCATATGTTGGCCTTACAACAAGGTGCACACATCCTGCGCGTGCATGACGTAAAACCGGCAAAAGATGCGATCAAGATGTGGGAGGCGATTAGTACCCAACTTGTGCTTAACACTATACCTTGAAACCGAAATCCTTCAATCCTGATTACCGTCCGCCGTGGATTTTTCGAAATGGACATATATCCACCGCTTATGTCGGACTATTCCGTCAACGAGGTCCGGAGCCTTCTTTCAACAGAGAACGATTGACCACTCCGGATGGAGATTTTATTGATGTAGATATCATGCGGCGGGGTTATTCAAAAGCCATCCTCCTGCTTCATGGTCTTGAAGGCGATAGCCGTCGTCCTTATATGGTCAGAATGGCCAATCGATTATTAGCTGAAAATTGGGATGTCATTGCACTCAACTTCAGAGGTTGTAGTGGTGAACCAAACCAATTGTTGCAATCCTATCATTCTGGTGAAACGGGTGATTTGCGCTTTTTGGTCCATTGGCTTGAGTCAACGGGAATGTATGATCAATTGGCTATGGCTGGATTTAGTTTGG
>JAHEAU010000362.1 GCA_024642625.1 Lewinellaceae bacterium | reverse complement strand
CGGTGTTCGGCTGTTCGGTGTTCGGTGTTCGACCCTACCAGGTCAAGAGTCTCTTTATACGTTGGGGCTCCCTTCTCCTTTCCAAGGAGAAGGGCGGGGAGATGAGGTTATCGCGGGTGCCAAATCGGATTTAAACCGCCAATATCTGTGCCCCCTGTGGTGAAAATCAAGCTCTACATCCTAGCGACCATCTTCATCCTGTTCATCCTGAAATCCTGAGAATCATGATTCAGACAAAATAGGAAAGCAACCTCCCCCCCCGAGCACTCGGGGGCATGTCTAGATTGCCTTTTTTATCTCCAAAGTTGGCTGCCGGCCCACCCCCTCAATGGATCATTTGTTTCCGATATCAGCATTTTCGTGGGAGGGGGACATGAAAGCGGAAATCGAAAACCAAAGTTCCTTCGCGCCCAGACGATGGCCCTTTTAGGCCATGTCTGGATCCGGACCCTTGGCGTCCGGGCCTTAATGACCTCGCGCCTTTTGCGCCCCCGAGTGCTCGGGGCGAGATAAAAACACTGATTCAGATTAAAAGCACTGTATTCCTTGCCTGGCAGCAAACACACACTCAAGCAAGCAACTGATGCCCTTCCAACAGCTCCTTCATATCTTGCTGATAGCGGCGGGCGACATTCCCTGCCTGCTCCGCAAAATCGGGTCCATCAGAAGCATACAAGATGGCTCGGGATACATTGGCCAGTATACCACAGTGGGTATTAAACCCCTGATCGGCTACTTCTCGAAGGCTACCCTGCTGCGCACCAAAACCGGGCACCAAGAGGAAATGATCGGGTGCAATCTCACGGACCCGGCGGAAATCGTGGGGGTGTGTACCTCCAACAACAAACATCAAATGATCTGCATCACTCCCCGAGATGCACGACTCCATGACGTATTCCCAAAGAAACCCACCCTGAGATAGCGGCAGCCGCTGGAAGTCATTGCTGCCAGGATTGGATGTCAGTGCGAGGGAAATGGTCCACTTGTCCGGGTATGCCAGGAATGGCGACAGTGATTCGACACCCATATACGGTGAAACAGTAATCGCGTCGCAACCCATTTGCTCAAAAACAGCAGTCGCATAAGCCTTGGCCGTATTGCCAATATCGCCACGCTTGGCATCGCCGATAATCAATTGGTCGTCCGGGATGAGTCGGATAGTTTCAAGGAGTACTTGTGCGCCTTCAGGGCCCAACGCTTCAAAAAAGGCAAAGTTGGGTTTGTAGGCTACACAATACGCAGCTGTCGATTGAATGACTTCCTTCAGGAAGTGCAAGACCCCTTCTGGATCTCTGGAGATATGGGCAGGAAGACGGTTCGGATCCGGATCCAGACCGACACACAGAAAGGATTCTTTACTCTGGATGGATTGAAAAAGCTGGTCCCGTTGTGATTGTCCGTTTACCATATTCAGCTCATTCCATTTACGGCAACGACCCGAACGATTTCAGGCACGCGAGCACGAACCGCCTGTTCGACACCAGCCCGCATAGTCATTGTCGACATGTTGCAGGATTCGCAGGTACCCAGCCATTTGATCCGCAGCTCGTTTTGTGCCGTGATTTCCACGATTTCGATATTGCCTCCATCCCCCTGAAGATGAGGACGAATATCGTCCAAGGCCTGATCGACGCGTTGATAAATAGATGGGGAGGTCGTTTCTGTCATGTCCTGTGTCAATTCAATAAGTCAACAATAATACGTGAAAAAGGATCACGACTGGATTTGAACCCGATTTGTCGGCTCTACCATTTCATGGCGCAGAGCCACTTGCCGAATCGTTTGTTCGGCAATTTTCATGAAGTATGGCCTGAAGGCTGACGTTTCATCTAGCACAGCCGGTTTACCAGCATCTCCGGATTCTCGAATGGCCTGAATAAGAGGCAGTTGTCCCAGGAGAACAGTTTCTGCTTTTTTCGCCAGGGTCTTCCCTCCACCTTCACCAAACAAGTAGTATTTGTTGTCTGGCAATTCAGCTGGAGTAAACCAGGACATATTTTCTACCACACCCAAAATAGGCACATTTACATTCGGCAACAGGAACATATTCATCGCTTTGATCGCATCAGCCAAGGCGACTTCCTGGGGCGTGGTCACCATAATGGCACCGGTCACAGGTACCGTTTGGACCAACGTCAACTGAACATCGCCTGTGCCGGGAGGCAAATCCACGATCAGATAATCCAGTTCCGGCCAATTGCATTCCAGGAAGAACTGCTTGATAATGCCTGCCAATCTTGGACCCCGAAGCACAACAGCCTGTTCTGGATCGACTACATTGCCAATGGAAATCACAGGGACACCATAGGCCTCCAAGGGAATGATTCGAGGCGAACCATACAGCTCTTCCACCCTTGGGCGCTGGCCTTGAAGGTGCAGCATAGTCGGTAAGGAAGGACCGTACACATCGGCATCCAACAAGCCCACCTTAGCACCCAATGCCTTCAATCCTAGCGCCAGGTTCACCGCCACAGTTGACTTGCCTACGCCTCCTTTACCTGAAGCAACGGCGATAATATTTTTCACCTGAGCCAATGGATTCACATCCGGTGTGGGGACATCCCCACCGATTTGCACCACATGAATATGGACATCAGCACCTGGCAGATGTTCCTGCAAGAGGCTTTGACACAAAAAATTGAGGTCGCTTTTGTGTTGCGCATGC
>JAHEAU010000361.1 GCA_024642625.1 Lewinellaceae bacterium | reverse complement strand
CCTATTCCCTGGGCCGGGGCTTTCTCATAAGTATTCCTGCCACTCATTCTCGGATGACCTAGGGATATATTGAACACCGTGTATCCCCTCCCCTCCTGATCACTCAATGCCAGGTTTCCACACCATCGCTGCGTAACCGACTACACCTTAATTTGGCAAGAACACTAAAGTCTGATACGCTCACATCCCAGCTGGCCTAATTACCAACTATCTACGTTGGTTCTCCAACCAATCCTGACAGGCCATTTCTCTGATCGACTTTTTGACCTCCGGCAACGACAAGTAAGTCGCCTTATCAGTATTCTTTACAAGGTCATCCTTGAACTTGCTGATTATTAATTCTGTCTCAATGTATTCTTCAAAAGTTTCCCATGATAAGCTGTTGAATTTCAACCAACTTTCCATATCATTGGCCTTGCTCAAGTTATTTAAAATACGAAATGCGTTTATGGCTGCCCTCAGTTCATGCTCTGTAATCGTCACCCCGCTTCTTGTTGCCTCCTCTTTTGTGTCGGACCTCTCCGTGACCTTAAGTATTGCTGACTGATACTTTCCGGTTATTTTGAGAAATTCCACAATTTCTCTTTCAACGACAGCAATCTTATTGCCCTTACCCATCGTGAATAAATAAACCGAATTATCAACTTTTTTCTTCCACAGAATATCTTCATATACAGCTTTTGCCTGAACAAGGGTTTCTTTTAATAGGACATTCTGACTCTGCATAATGCTCCGGTAATGATCTATAAATTCGATTTGAAATGCAGGGTTCTTTTCTCTGGCTTTCATGAAGAAGTCGAGCGCCTTCGTTTTATCCCCCATGGCCTGGTAACATATTCCGCAATTAATCAGACAGGCCACTTCTACCCGGTCCGCTTTGATTTTGGCAATAACCAATTTGTAACACTGGATAGCGTCTTGAAACTGATGATTCCACAGATGTACGCTGCCACGGAAGTACTCATAAATAGCTGGATTCGTCTTGTCAATTGCTTGCAATTTGTTCACACAGCCTATCGCCTCATCATAGCGCTGCGAATCCAAGTGGTCCTGTAAAATAGCTATGAAAAAGTTTGTCATGCTGTGTTTTCTATAATTATGATTGCAGCGCGTTACAAACGCGATTACAGCGGGAATCCCTAATTCCATATCACTTGCATCATGAAAAAATATCTTCATATTTTGGCGACTTAGTATTTCTTCTAGGTTCTCCAGCTCAATTTTAATATTTTTGTTCTTTATATGAGGCATCTCCTCCATTCGGCGCATTTCTGCAGACCGGAACAACTGCTGATTTTTATTGATCAGCAATTTGCTTTCTTCGTGTTCCATTTGAGAGTTTTCTGTCAGTGCCCTGATCAATGCTTCATCCCTGCTGCTTGCGGCACCAGCTGTCATGTAGCAATGTTTGTCATCAACAGACCTAATGATGCCGACCACTGGAATACCAATCCCAAATGAAAAATCTCGAAGGAACACCTCCTGACCTAATGTGCGAAATTTAGATATAAGTTGTCTTGCTACAGGGTGATCGACGGAGGAAATATCGATGAGAGGAGTGTCTCTTCTGTCATTGAAAACCAATGTTTTGCAATGTCTTTCTATGACTTCACAAATGCCTTGCAGCAAGGCTTCTTCCAACGAATTCCCTGACGCCATGCCATTGGAGCCATGTAGAAAATGGTGACTAAGACCTGTGGGTAAATATAATTTTTCACCCCTGATCGTGTAGCCTTCATACCATCTAATCCGCATGTCCATGAGTTCATTAATGAAGGGGACCTGACCAGTAACGTTCTCCAAAAAAGTGGAAAAGAAATCGCTCTGTTGAAATAAATTGGCATCATTGAACATGGACTTGAAAGAGGCGATGTTGCCCCTGTCTTGGTCGGCAAGAAACCCATGACAAGAGTAACGTTCGACAAACTCCATGATCCCACTTGCCAATGCTTGATCACTCGTATGGCCCTTTCCAAATGCACAAAGGCTCGAAGTGGCTTCAAGGTATCGCTGACTGCCAACGAATGTGTATTGCGGAATGCCACTGGGTCTCATTGTCTGGAAGAAGGTTTCGAGAAGCGGTGGATGCAAGTTGCTTATTTTTTCATACGCTTTCCGGTACGTTTCAGCGGGGGAGAGAACTTTATTGATCCCCTCGTCGAAACTCTTGATAGAATCGTGTATCCTCATCGTTGTATCCACTTTACCTGATTGGTTAAGCGTAAAAAATGGCACATAGAGCCCCGGGCCCCTTTCAATGCCATGCTCTTAGGCTGAATCTTTCAGGACGATATTGACCCCTGCCACATCCCGCAAAAACCTGAAAACGTCATCCATGTTTGACAGAATGCCGACGGTATGGTTATTACTTTTCCTGATGGAAGCAGCATCTAAAATTGTGTGAATTTGGGCAAGTGTATGTTCCACGCCGCACAAATATACAACTGCCGCGGACAACGGTGGCAATCTGCATATCCCTGTTCCATCTTTTCGTTCAAACAGGAGATAGTGCGCGGGACCGTTGTCAGGCATCTTCCAAATGCCTCTCTGTTGCCAGCTTTCGAGGCATTTGGTGACGTCCCGGTCCAGGGTGAGCAAAGCGTGTCTCTGCGTGATGACCGGGATTTTTTGCTTGTCTCGAACAACGTCCCAACTATCCCCCGCGTGATA
>JAHEAU010000129.1 GCA_024642625.1 Lewinellaceae bacterium | reverse complement strand
CGACGACATGGAATGGATCACCTCGTGATCATAACGGACAACGATCTGCTTATGAAGCAGCGCTGCTGGATACACCCGTCGCTGATCCAGCACAACCTGTGGAGATTTTAAGAACGATCCACTCCTTTGACCCTTGTATGGCTTGCGCCGTCCACCTTTATGACGAGGAGGGCAAACACTTGAGTCGTGTTCGTGTCATTGGAAATTGAATAGTGTTTGAGTGAATAGAATGCATGCAGTCGTCCGGGTTGATGTTCCTTAGTCAAATCCCTTTTGACTATTCGACTCATCCCGAGCTGATCAACAACAAGACATCCCCGGTCGGCTGCTTTTTTTCATCAATGAAAAACGGATTGTCATGGCTACCCATGTTTTACGCCGTGTTTTTGTCTGGGAATTACCTGTCCGGATTTACCATTGGTTAAATGTCCTGGCTATTCTTGCACTAGTGGCAACCGGACTGATCATCGGCAATCCACCTGCAATCCAAACGGGGGGGGAGGCCCATGATAGCTATTGGTTTGGTTGGGTACGGTATATTCATTTTGTTGCAGCCTATCTATTCTTTTTTAATTTTCTCTTCCGAATTTATTGGGGCTTCGTCGGCAATAAATATGCCGACTGGAAAAATTTTGTTCCAACGAGCAAAGCCTTCTTTCGGGAAATGTGGGAGGTCATTCGGATCGACATTTTTCTGGCCAAGAACAAGGAGCACATGGCAGTTGGTCACAACCCGCTGGCCGGATTTATTTATTTCCTGACATTCATCGCTTTCATGGTACAGGTCTTCACAGGCTTTGGACTTTATGCCGCCATGTCTGATTCATTTATCGCCGGCTTGTTTGCCTGGGTGCCGGCCTTTTTTGGAGGCGACTTTGGTCTGCGACAATGGCACCATATCGCCATGTGGTTCTTTATTCTTTTTGCTATGATTCATGTGTACCTCGTATTTTATCACGATTATGTCGAAGGCAGAGGAGAAATCTCTTCCATGGGTGGTGGCTGGAAATTTATTGAGCAGGAGGCATTCCATCATGATGAAAAAAAGCATCAGAAAAAAGCCGCAAAAAAAGAAAAGCAGGTATGAAAACTAAGGTATTGATCCTGGGTGTCGGCAATGTGTTGATGGGAGATGAAGGAATTGGAGTACATGCTGCCAGAGCTTTGGAGACCCAGCCCTGGCCCGAAAGTGTTCAGGTGTTGGATGGAGGTACGGGCGGTTTTCATTTAATGGAGCATCTGGAACAGGCCGATCAGGTTATTCTGATCGATGCCACACTGGATCACCGGTCAGCGGGGACAGTCCGTCGTCTTCGCCCCCGATTTGTACGTGAGTTTCCAAAAGCACTTAGTTCGCATGATATTGGCCTTCGTGACCTGCTTGAAGGCTTGACCATCCTGGATCGGTTGCCGGAAATTTTTCTATTCGCCGTATCTATAGATTCAGTCCAATCACAGACCATCGACCTCAGTCCAACGTTGCAGAATGGGCTTTCAGCTCTCTGCCTGGATATTCGAAATTTCGCGCTTAGTTTGATCGACGATCCCACATTTTGTTGCGATCAATACTTAGATCCAATTGAAATGGATGAGGGGAGGCTCTATGCCCACTATAATATCCATTCCACAACAAATCAAGATTAAGTCATAACATGTGTTTCGGTCATGCAGGTCACGCTGATCACCGCACTTGATTATTGACATCAGCTTCTTATGCAACATAGGTCACATAAGGAATCTTGGTTTGCAGGCTAACTTGCAGGTGTTATTCAGATATTTTTTCTCATAACCTCCTTTACTCAGGACCTCATAACCTCCGATAATGGCACCTCAATTTATCCTCGATAGTATTGCCTTCATTAGCCAGCCCTGGCCCTGGTGGGTCGCTGGCCCGATGGTCGCCCTCATCATGTTTCTTTTGCTGAAGCTGGGCAAGGAGTTTGGTATTTCTGCCAATTTTCGCACGATGTGCGCCGCTGATGGGGCAGGTGACTACTCAGACTTTTTCAAGTTTGACTGGCAGTCTCAAGGCTGGAATCTTCTGGTTGCTTTGGGTGCTGTTTTTGGTGGGTATGTCACATCTACTTATTTCGCCGGTGCAGATGGGAATATTGCTCATGTCAGTTCAGCGACGGTCGAAAGCCTGCGCGGATTGGGTATGAATTATGAGGAGGGAGCAGTGCCACTGATTCCCCCATTCTATTCCTGGGAATCCCTCTTTACGTTACCTGGTTTCATGGTGATCGTGGTCGGTGGATTTCTGGTTGGATTTGGTGCCCGTTATGCCGGAGGGTGTACCTCAGGTCATGCGATTAGCGGTATGTCTGCTTTGCAAATTGGATCCCTCTATGCAGTGATCGGTTTCTTTGCTGGCGGCATGTTGATGACCTATGTTTTATTTCCACTCATCTTTTAGACCTGTTGCCTTATGATGCGCTCATCCAAATACATCCTGATCGGTATTCTATTCGGAATAACCATGTTCAAATCTGAAGCCGTCTCCTGGTTCCGGATCTATGAAATGTTCAACTTTCAGAGCTTCCATATGTACGGGATTATCTTTTCGGCAATTGCGATAGGTATACCTGTGATCCAATGGATCAAACGGACCCATATGAAGTCTACTGAGGGAACGGAGATTCAGATTACAGATAAGGACAAACACGCTCCACGATATATCTATGGTGGGATCATCTTTGGTCTGGGTTGGGCCCTTGCAGGTGTTTGTCCGGGACCAATGTTTATTGTTCTTGGAAGTGGATATACCGTTTTGGTCGTCTTCCTGCTTTCCGCAATAACGGGCACATTTATCTACGGATTAATCCGGAAGTATCTGCCTCATTAATTCATTCTAAACTTCATCATCATGTCAAATACTCACCATCAAATCGTCATTATTGGAGCAGGAACAGGCGGTGTTACCACAGCTGCTCAATTGAGACTGAAAGATAAAAACCTGGATATCGCAATCATTGACCCTGCGGATACGCATTACTACCAGGCTGCCTGGACGTTGGTTGGTGCCGGGACATTCGATTTCAATAAAACGGCTCGGCCGATGGAGTCGGTTATACCTCCCGGTGTACACTGGATCAAAGAGGCTGTCGCAAGTGTTGACCCGGATAAAAATTCGGTTGTGCTTGCCTCTGGTGATCAGATCGACTATGATTATCTGGTGGTTAGCCCCGGCGTGATCTACGATTATGATATGGTCGAAGGGTTGCGGGAAACGATGAACAAGAATAATGTCTGCAGTAACTATGTCGACTCCAATTATACCTGGGAGGTCCTGCGGAATTTCAAGGGAGGGAATGCCATTTTTACACAGGCAGCCACACCGATCAAATGCGGAGGAGCTCCCCAAAAGATCATGTATCTGGCAGCTGACTATTTCAGAAAGCATGGGCTCGCAGACAAGGCGAATATCACCTTTCCGATTCCTGGATCTGTCATCTTTGGTGTTCCGGAATTTGCAAAGACCCTGATGAAGGTTGTGGATCGCTATGGCATTGAGCTTCGCTTTTTTCACAAGCTGATGAAGATCGACGCAGAGAAGCGTCAGGTGCATTTCAAGATCACAGCTGAATCTTCTATGATTGCAGGATGCTTCTATGCACTCAATCCTGAAATCATCGACCTGGATCCTTCTGAAACAGATGTGATTCTGGAATATGATATGTTGCATTTGGCACCACCTCAGACGGCTCCAAAGTTTATTCAGGAATCCACGCTGGCTTTTCAGGACGGACCCAATAAAGGTTGGGTAGACGTAAATATCAACACGTTGCAGCACAGCCACTACACAAATGTGTTTGCCCTTGGCGATGTTGCAGCACTTCCAACAGCAAAGACAGGAGCTGCAGTGCGAAAACAAGCGCCGGTGGTTGTCGAAAATCTCCTGCATGTAATGCGCAAGGAAAGTGAATTGAACCCGGGATATCAAGGCTATTCCTCATGCCCGCTTGTAACGGGATACGGCAAGATGGTGCTGGCTGAATTCAAGTATGACAATATCCGTGACAGCGACAAAATGATCTCCACCTTTGTCGATACCACCAAGGAGAATTATAGTATGTGGTTGCTCAAGAAGTATGGACTTCCATTTATGTACTGGAATCTGATGCTCAGGGGAAAGGCCTGATCTTGCTGGATTCGAATGCATGGACATGAACTTGTATTGGCTTTTTGTGTTATGACGCTGATTCGATGAGATCATCCTGAACTGATCTTTCTGTGGTCGAGTATGTTTAATTAATCCGTATCATTGTGATTGGAAATCACACCATAACAGTGTAAAATAATTTGCCATGAGTAAGTTTGTAGAAGCTGTAGATACCTACAAGAGTGAAATGGATAAGCTGGGCATTAAGTACGATGCAACCCTGCTGACCGCTGTGACCAAAGGCCTGGGCCCATCTATTTATCGTGCAGATGCCTCAAAGGTATCCTGTTCCGATAATGACGAATTGGCTCGCGTAAAGACCAACTTTCTGATCAAGAAATTGGGCTTGAAGGATGATGCCAAACTGGATGCAGCCATTAAGGAGGTTTGCGAGCAGTTGGGCTCTGCGAATCGCAATAAATATCGTGCGATGTTCTACTATTTGCTTGTCAAAAAATTTGGCAAGGAAGGTATGTACAAATAGGGGCCAGTCTCCTGAATGAAATAAGAAGCCTGCTCTGATTTTTCAGGGTGGGCTTTTTTCGTAAAATAAGGTTTCGTTTTCCTGGCCAGGAGAAATTTAATAGTCTAATACCCATTGTCTGAAACAGGAGCGGAGGAGTGGAGGGGTCGAGGAGTCAAAGAGAAATCAAAATGAATTAAGGAATTCTACCGATTAGGGCCGAATACCACACGCCGGATCCCCGCGCCTGCTGGGGAGGCAGGGAACACCGCCCATTGTCTGAATCAAGATTCTCAAGATTATTGGGTGATCAGGATGGCGGACCAAAAAAAATCACAAATAGCAAAATTCAAATTCCAAATAAATGCCAAAATTCAAATCCAAATGACCCAACGCCAAATACCCAACGCCCAATGCCTTGTTCATCCCTGATCCCTCATCCCTGATCCCTCGAAATAACCGACAACCAACTCACAAATACCGCTCTCTCAGCACATTCATATGATGATATTCATGACCAGCAATGATCCATGGAATCGCCTTCAAGCGAATCGGATATCCGGCAGCATGGCCCAGATAATTCAGGCAATCATCTGGTAGATGGGCAAATAAACTGATTGTCGCGTGGCGAATCCCTGTCCATTCATCGATCAAAGAAGCCAGGGTACGGTGACTGGTTTCTGCATTGCGTATGTAGAGATCCTGATCGAAGGACGGGAGAGGTTGCTGCTCCCCGCGAGCAATACAGAGACCACGGTAGGCAAAAACACGCTCGCCATCCATGATATGTTGGATGACTTCTGCGATGGTCCATTTGTCTTCTGCATAAGCATAACCTAGCTTGTTTTCAGGGATCTGACGGAGAAAGTCAGGTACTGCAGATTGACTGTGAACGAAATAGGTCATCACCTCGTCATCCGGCACTGCTTCGACATATTGACGGTAGTATTCAGGATAGGTGCCTTCATCGGGCATAGAAATGCGCATCATAATCAGTTCATTTTCACTCAAAATATAAAGAAACAATATCCCTGTCAAAACGAGATCAGAATCGACAGTAAATGTAGCGTGTCCGTTTCCTGATTTCAGATCACGGCAGGATACTTAACCATGGTCTTTCATCAAATCTGAATGATTTGAATTTTAGACTATTATTGTGTAAAAGCCCTGAGAAATAAGGAAATCTGTCTGTCAACTAGAGGATATCTAAGCCATATTGGCCTTCAATATGAATGAATATTTTTTTGACTGAAACTTCTCTCCAGTTCATTTGCTTAAGGGTTGTGAATTGCCTATATTTGAGAAAGGCTAAATAAATCAAAATCTCAATGTTTATCGGGTTTTGGGATTGGTCAAACTGACAACTGAAAACCGACAACTGAAAACTCCCCATCATGAATAACCCCTTTGAAGCCCACGAAACTGCGACCATCGACAAGGGTGCCCAGGTCGGATCCGGAACAAGAATCTGGCATTATTCACATATCATGCCCGGCGCCATCATTGGCGAAAATTGCATCATTGGTCAAAATGTATTTATTGGCGATGGCGTAGTCCTGGGCAACGGTGTCAAAGTGCAAAATAACGTCAGCATTTATACCGGGATCGAGATCGAAGACGATGTCTTTCTTGGTCCCTCAGTAGTTTTGACCAATGTGAACAACCCCCGTGCGAATATTGAACGGAAGGACGAGTACAAGAGGACAGTGATCAAGCGTGGCGCCACCATCGGTGCCAATGCTACAGTCGTTTGCGGGCATACCCTGGGCGCCTGGAGCTTTGTTGGCGCTGGCGCTGTTGTCACTCGAGATGTGCCCGATTACGCATTGATGACAGGCAATCCTGCACGGATCACAGGTTGGATGAGTCGTGGCGGGCACAAGTTGCTTTTTGACTCGGATGATCAGGCATTTTGCCCGACAACAGGTGAACATTATAGGAAAGTTGCCGGCCAAATCGAGATTTTGGAATTGCATTGATCATCTAACACCGGTCGACAAGTTCATTCCATCTATCTTTGCTGTTCATTTCAGGCAGTACCACTATGATCGACAACCGTATGCCCATTTTTGAGGCATTGAAATCCAAGGAGAAGGCCATCTCCGTGATTGGCTTAGGCTATGTTGGTCTACCACTGGCACTTGAGTTCGCCCGTACATTTCGTGTTGTCGGATTTGATATCAGCCCTGAACGGGTTGCCTTGATGCAAAAAGGCGAAGACCCTAGCCGGGAACTGGATCCCTCTGCATTTGAAAATTGCGATATCGCCTTTACGTCAAATCCAGAAGACCTAAAAAAGGCGCATTTTCATATTGTAGCTGTTCCTACACCGATCGATATACACAAAGTGCCCAATCTGAATCCGGTGCTCAAAGCCAGCCATTCTGTGGGGAAGGCATTGAAAAATGGGGATTATGTAATTTTTGAATCAACGGTATATCCCGGATGCACAGAGGAAGATTGTGTGCCCATCCTTGAGCAACAATCCGGCCTGGTGATGGGTCAGGACTTCAAGGTGGGCTATTCACCTGAACGAATTAACCCGGGAGATAAGGAACGCACCATTACAACTATTCTGAAAATTGTTTCTGGATGCGACGATGAAAGTCTTGATGAAATTGCAAAGACGTACGGAGCGATTATTACCGCGGGTATTTATAAAGCTTCGTCGATCAAGGTAGCAGAAGCGGCAAAAGTCATCGAAAACACACAACGTGATCTGAATATTTCGTTGATGAATGAACTGGCCATGATTTTCGACCGAATGGGAATTGATACCCAGGAAGTTTTGAAGGCGGCCGGTACCAAGTGGAATTTTATCAAATTGCAACCTGGGTTGGTTGGCGGCCATTGCATTGGTGTAGATCCTTATTATTTAATTCATAAATCCATGGCGCTTGGGTTTGATCCGCAAGTGATCAACAGTGGTCGCCGGATCAATGATCTGATGCCTGCATTTGTCGCTAAAAAATTGACGCAATTACTCATCAGTAAAGGAAAATATCCGCAACACACTCGTGTGTTGGTCATGGGGATTACCTTCAAGGAAAATGTCTCGGATATCCGTAATTCCAAAGTCGCGGATCTGATCACTGAATTAAATCTGTTTGCCATTCGAACTGACATTCTCGATCCCTATGCCGATCCGCAGGAAGTGAAAAAAGAATATGGCTTCGATATCGTTTCCGAGCCGGGAGGTCAATACGATGCAATTGTCGTTGCAGTGAATCATGATGCGTTTAAAAAGTACGATATCAAAGCATTAAAATCATTAATGAATGATGATCCAGTCCTGGTGGATATTAAAGCACTTTATGACCGCAAGGAAATGGAAAAAGAAATGACCTACTGGCGCCTTTAAAGGCGGAAATCGGAAGTCGGAAATCGGAAGTCGGAAATCGGAAAGCGGAAATCGGGAGAATCGAAACTGAATTTCTTCGCGCCTTAAATTTTCCTGCGCTTTTTGCGCCCCCCCCCCGAGGCCTCGGGGTCGGGGCGAGAACCTGCTCTTTCGGAAATCGGAAAGCGAAATAACGAAATAACCCAATAACGAAATAACCATTACCCTCAACTCTCCACCCTCAACTCTCTCCCTCCTGAGCACTCCCACCACACCACGAAAAACCCTTCGTTACACAGGCATAGATCCAGTCGAGCAGAAGTGGTATGCGGTACGAACGCCGTTTAAGAGAGAGAAGTTGGCATTGGCAGATCTGACACGCCAGGGCATTGAGTGTTATTTGCCGATGTTGCATGAGGTCAAGCGATACGAACACAAGTATCGCGAAGTTGATCTCCCATTAATTCGGTCGTATTTATTTGTTCGCTTGAATGAGTCAGGTTATCACCCTGTTGTAGCCTGTCCCTATGTCAGTGGATTTATCCGTTTCGGTGAGGAGATCGTCTCAATACCCGAAGAGGAAATGGACCTCTTACGTCGTATTGTCGGTGAGGCCCAATTGAGCGGCGCTGAGGAAGGCATTTTCGATGAAGGTGATATTGTAGAAATTATTGGTGGTAAGCTGACTGGAATAAAGGGTACTCTGATTGAACACAAAGGAAAAAACCAAGTCGCTATCTCCTTGAATGCGATTGGATATTCACTGATCATGGATATCGATCCGGCTCATTTGAGGCATGTGAAATGAAGTCGCGATTCGCGATTCGCATATTTCTAGTAAGTGTATAATCGGCCGTAAAATGAGAGACTACAAGCAGTATGAAGTTTGGCAATTGGGAATCGATCTGGCAATGGCTAGTTACGATGTGACAAAACAATTTCCTGACAATGAAAAGTTTGGATTGTCAAGCCAACTCAGGAGGGCTTGCGTTTCCATTCCTTCAAATATAGCTGAAGATTGCGCCCGAACGAGTGATAAGGAATTTTCTAGATTTCTTGAAATTTATTTAGGGTCTGCCTTTGAGGTAGAAACCCAGTTTATCATTGCTCAAAAATTGGGTTTTGTTAGCGATGAAAAAACAGCTCAGTTATTTGAGATGACCAATAAAATTTAACGAAAGATTGGTGCTTTAATATCAACTTTGTCGAGGACTTGACTACTGACCGCCAGCTGTCATAACCTCATCCCCGGACGCTGGCGGTCCGGATCCAGACATGGCCCCTAAGGGCCATCGTCTGGGCCCCCGCCCTTCTCCTGAAAGGAGAAGGGAGCCATATTTTGGAATGTTGGATTACAGTGATTCGATAATAAGTAACTGTCTTTCTTGAATTTCTGTTATGAATTAAAGAAACTGACCATGATTAACGACTCAAGCGAAAAGCCCCGACCCTGAGTGCTCGGGGGGGGCAAACAGCGAACTGCCAGTAGCCAATATCCATTCCTGCGTACCTTGAATGCCAGATATAAATGAACGAAGCTGACCATGATGAACGACTCAAGCGAAAGGCGAAAGGCCCCGAGGCCTCGGGGCGAAAAGCGAGAAAACCTCCATCCTATCCACCACCGCCTCGTCTCCCGTTCCGAACGCGAGGAACGAAACGGTCATAAGGCCTGCGTTATTTGGCTGACTGGTCTTTCCGGCTCAGGGAAAAGCACGTTGGCTGAAAGTCTGGAGCGGCAGTTGTTTTCGGATCAAATCCAGGTCGTCGTGTTGGACGGAGATAATATTCGAACCGGAATTAATAATAACCTCGGGTTCAGTGATGGAGACCGGGTAGAAAATATCCGACGGATTGCCGAAGTCGCCAAGTTGTTTGTCGAAGCCGGACAGGTGGTGGTCTCCTCCTTTATTAGTCCTACAGTGGCTATCCGCCAGATGGC
>JAHEAU010000360.1 GCA_024642625.1 Lewinellaceae bacterium | reverse complement strand
TCTCAAGGTCAACCGGATTTTGGCATGTCTCCCTTTGGAGAAACATACGGTGGTTCTCTCAGTGATGACCAGATCGAAGCCCTTGTGGCATTTATCCGCAATTGGGAAAGCAACCCCCCGGTGATTCCAGACAAAACAGCAACCCCCCCTCCTTCCACTTCAACGTCGACACCTGTAACTGGAGAGGTCAGTTTTTCTGAAAATATTCTGCCAATCTTCCAATCGCGTTGTACGGTTTGTCACAGCTCAAGTTCCGGTCTGGGAAGCTATGATGCTTCCACATATCAGGGTGTGACTAATTCCGGAAATAGTGGTCCACAGGTAATTACTGGAGATGGAGTCAACAGCCCGCTGGTCAAGCTGCTTCAGGCTACTTCCGGTGAAAAGATGCCTCCGATGGGTGACATGTTATCCGACGCTGAGATTCAGATCATAATCGATTGGATCAATGCTGGAGCAAAAGATAATTAACATTAGATCAAATATGAACAAGAAACCGTTGCTTCATGCAGCGGTTTTTTGTTAGCAATTCAGGTCAGGTTCTTCAATTTCAGGGAAACCATACAAATATAGTGGAGATATAATGTCGATTTTGTTCACAAGGATTGGTTTAACATATATTCACCATATTTTTTCTGCAACAGGTTATAAAAAGACTATTCTTTCCGTGTCAAATATTTGACAAATTGCTTTATAACATCAGCTCGTCACCACGTTATAATTCTCTACGATTGGATTTAGAATCAATCGATTGTAAATTTATTGAATGGGATTTATTATGTTGACATTGGTCAAGAAATATGCGTTTTATTCTTTGGAATCATTTCAACGGTGGTTGTTCTTTAAGCAAAGTTTGTAACGAAGAAGGACATTAAATGGCAAAACTGAAGCTTGATCTTCATGATATTTTTAATCATGGAGATGAAATAGAGAAGGAACTTAATCGTGTCATTGAAGAAGCAATTGAAAAGCACATCTCCTGGTTGAGATGATTCCCGGCAAGGGTAGCGGTCAACTTAAAAAGCGTGTCATCAATTCGCAGGGCAAGGTAAGTTTGCGAGCTGGCGCCGAATTGCAGCGTGAACTGCTTGAAGGGGAAGGTGTGGTATTTAAGGAGCACGCCAGGGTGGATCTGAAATCATTTGGCTGGTAAGGACCTGAGTCAGACTGACTGGGAGAGCGTGGTCTGGTTCCCCCTCTGATTATTAGAACAAGGGCGTTTTAATCTATACAGCCTGGGACACAAAAATATCTGATAACAAATGAGGAATAGTGGTTAATGGAGGTTAATTTAGGGGTAAACTTGTTTTGGAACGCGCAGATTCTTAAATAAAAAATCTACCAGGAACCATCTGTAAAGTTAATTTGGCGATCCATTATCCTCATGCACGATGATCATGTTCAATAATTCAGATATCGTCACACTCCCCAGGATGTGATTTGAATTATCCACGACTGGAAGAACGATCAGATCTGTTTCGATCATAACTTCGAGCGCATGTTTGAGTGAATCACTGACCTGTACAGTTGCTTTGTTTGTGTCCGGGCGAAGGATGTCGCCCACTTTGGATGAATGGATGAGATTAACTAGGCGGATTGTTTTGTCTGAATCGGTCTGTGGTTTTAAAAAATATGCGCCAAGTTTTACCCGCGCCCAATCAAAAAGATCCACTCTGGTGATAACCCCTAAAAATTGATTGTTATCGTCAATCACAAATATGCCGCGTAACTCACCGTGCTGGGAAAAATTCTTGATCACAAGGCTGATGTCATCACTCGTTTTGGCAAGGATGGGGTTTTCATCACTCAATTTATAGGCGTCTTTCACCGTTAGATTTTGCAAAGTGATCATGTTTCATCGCCCTTTCTTAAACCATGAACTTCAACCAATGGCGCTATAAAGAGCAATCCTGTATTGGGTTTTTCAAGACTGCCAACAACATTTCTGGCAGCCTCCACCAGGGCATGGGCTGCGTCAAGATCATCCACAACCGAGAACAAAGTGCGATTGTGAGTCTCACCGCTGTCCAACAGACGACTCAAGCTCGGCATGAGGGGAAAATCGTCGCGCAGCCCGCTTTGTCGAATTCGTCCGATCCCGGTACTCTCTAAAATTGTGATGCCCTTCGCGCCTGCTTTCTCCCAGGCATCCAAAATATCATGACAAATGTCTGAATTATCAAGAACAAGAACAACCAGGTAACTCATGAAAAACTCCTTTTAATATGTGAAACTTTGATAATTAGACTTTGGTAGTCTTTTTGTTCATGGAAAAGAAACTGCGCAGCATGGGAGGTGTCACCAGGGTGGTTACAATGACAACGCCGACCACGACGGAAAAAATATTGGGGTTGATGATCCCCTCGGCAATGCCGATACTGGCAACGATCAAACCAACTTCGCCGCGTGAGGTCATTCCCGCCCCAAGTTGCAGGGATTCCAGATTGGTGAACCCGGCCAGACGGGCTCCCAAACCCGCACCCAACACCTTGCTGATGATGGCTACGATGATCATAGCCAGGAGCAGCCACAATCCTTCTCCGGTTAATTCGCGGGCATTTGCAGCCAGCCCCACATTCACGAAGAATACCGGCACAAAAAAGCCATAAGCCAGGGTGGAAATACCCGTTTCGATCCGTTCTTTTAAGGAAGAGCGGGAAAATACCAACCCAGCCAGGAAAGAGCCTGTGATGGCTG
>JAHEAU010000128.1 GCA_024642625.1 Lewinellaceae bacterium | reverse complement strand
GAGGTTAACATCGATGACATTTTGTGACTTTTTACGGAATGTATGCCGGATCTGATCGGCGGCGATGTCGACATTTCGATTGTACAGCTGACACAGCATACCCAGCACCCACATATTCTTTCCTCTGCGGGCGTCTGGGACGATCTTGAGACACTCCTCCTGCATGGGGATTTCATAGACATCGTAGCCGAGCTTCTTGAAGTCAATTACTGCGCGAGCATAATTCTCGCGGACGGATTCTTCTTCATGAGTGGCCCACATACTTTCGAGGAGAATCTTGGTACCGGGTCGATAGGCATCCTGTTCGATCCGGGAATAGGGTGCAATTTCATTGAAGGCGATCACGATATCCGCTTCATCTCCTGCATTGGTGACAACGCCTGATCCGATCCGAATCCTAATGCCCGAAGCACTTTCTTTCGTCCGTGGTGGGGGTTGGATATCAGATGGAATGATTTCTACGGTCCATACGCCATTTCCCATTTTGGCACAAATGGCGCCAAAGCTTTGGCCGGCTTTCTGGGCCCCTTCGCCGGAATCACTGACGATCTCTACGATATGTTCAGAGATGGATTTACGTGCGAGTTGGCCAGGGTTTGCCCCTGGTGCAGTAGTGGTGGATTGAGGTTGCATATCCCGAGTATTGATCACCCAGTTTTTACAGGTGAATTGATGGGACAAAGTCAGGAGAATCAAGCCTTTGAAAAATGATATGAATCACATGAGGAGGTTATCATGGTCATGTGAAAGGAATGAGGGATGAGGGCCGAGGGATGAGGCGTTATTTCGATATTGAGTTATTGGGTTATTTCGAAGGCGGAAAGCGGAAGGCGGAAGTGGGCCGAGGACTCCAGCCTGCCGGCTGGCAGGGAGGGTCGAAGGCCGAACCATGGGGTGTTATTTCGTGATTTCGTTATTGGGTTATGGCATTATTTCGAAGGCAGAAAGCGACTGAGGCGTTATTTCGATATTGAGTTATTGGGGTATTTCGAAAGGCAGAATTTGAAAGTCGGAAAAGTATTTCGGGAGATTCTTTGCGCCCAGACGATGGCCATTTTTGGCCATGTATGGATCCGGACCCTTGGCGTCCGGGCCTTTTGTCCTTCGCGCACCTTGCGCCTTTGCGAGAATCAAATACAGGGATGAGGGATGAGGGCGGCGTTCGGTGTTCGGTATTCAGTCCTATTTATTTGGCATCCTGTCCATCATGAAATCATGAAAATCATGGTTCAGACAATAATCGTTATTGAGTTATTGAGTTATTGAGTTATTGAGTTATTGAGTTATTGAGTTATTGGGTTATTTCGATGGACGAGGGATGAGGGACGAGGGCGGCGTTCGGTGCTCGGTGTTCGGTCCTACAGGCCAAAGCCTCATTCAATGGAAAGTGGGTTATATCGATGGACCAGGGATGAAGGACCGGCATTTCGATTTCGGTCATTCTGATTTTGAGTTTGGAATTTATTTGTGATTTGGAATTTGGGAATTGGGATTTTTCTCCAACCGGAATAGCTCTGGAATTAGGACAATATCCTTTTAAGGATACGACAGGATTGCTGGCGCGATCCTGGAGATGGGGGGATTCAAACGACAAAGGCTGCGCCCTGTGGGCGCGCCTTTTTCATGTCCGGACTGCCTTTGGTGCAAGCACCGGGCAGTCCGGACATGAAAAAGGCTGCCGACTTCGTCGGCAGCCTTTGCTGTTTGTCGGGGTGACAGGATTTGAACCTGCGACCACACGCCCCCCAGACGTGTACTCTACCGGGCTGAGCTACACCCCGAATGACTGGTGAAGGGCAACTCTACCCTGTCTAAGGGTCTCCCTGTAACTCACTATGTGAGGAATGGCGGATTCGAACCGCCGACCTCTACCCTGTCAAGGTAGCGCTCTAAACCAACTGAGCTAATCCCTCTACTATTCAAAAAAACATTCTACTTGTCCTACAACTCCTTCGAATTGCCTAAACAGGGACGCAAAATTAATTGTTTTTCCGGGAAATCAATACCCCCTGACCAACAGAAATTCCATCTTTCGACTGCCACCTCAGAAAATAGGCTCCCGAGGCAACATCAGCCAACCACCAGTCCACCTGATCTCCTGCATTCAACATCACTTGTTTGCGGCCAATCTCTCGACCAGCAATATCCAATAAGATCAATTCACCCTGGATTCCTTCTTCAGCACGAATCGTCATTCGGTCAAAGACCGGATTGGGAAAGACAAACAGTCCACTCTCCTTAAATCCTGAAAGTCCAGTCAATTGAACATCTACAGTATTTGACAATCGAGGACAATCATTTCCCCCTTCCGCAATCACATAATAGGTGCCTGCATATCCTGCCAACCACCAGGGTTCCATTGTCGTTCCAATAAGTGTGTCAGCCAAATACCAGTCATAGGTCAGAAATCCATCAGTTGCAATAAGTGTATCTCCAGCCAGATCCAGAGAAAATGGCACCTGATCAGGTATGACGACTTCTGCAGACGCTTCAGAGGTACATCCATTGCAGTCAGTAATGACAATCGAATAGGTCCCTGCACAAAGGTCTGTCAACCCCGGCCATGGATCATTCGGTGGATTGCCCCCACCCGTAATCATATACGATAAGGGTGGGCATCCACCATTAATCTCCATTAAAATCTCCCCATCACACGTATCCGGACAAGAAACACTGCCGCCGACTGCATTCGCGACAAGACTACACGGCGTCGTAATGTGATAAATCACGCCCGTTCCAATACCCGCAACATAAAGTTCGCCATTGACATCTTCTCCAAAAGCCGCAAACTCCTGATTGTTCAGATTAGCCAGTTCGGTATTCGTCCAACCACCCAGGCCATCGGGTGCCAGCGACCAGAAAATGCCCGTACAGTAGTCTGTATAGATATACTTACCATATAATGATGGCTGCTTACTTCCGCGATAGACATAGCCACCCGTGACGGAACAACCGACAGCATTGGTATTCTGATACGCATGAATTGGTGGCACATAGGTATTCTCAGGCCCACAACCGCTTGTATTGTAGGGCACAAACCCTTCATAACAACGCCATCCATAATTCAATCCGCCTTTGGATCCAGCTGGCTCCATATCCACTTCCTCCCATTTGTCCTGGCCCACATCACCGATCCAGAAATCACCCGTCATCCGGTCAAAGCTGATACGCCAGGGATTGCGCATACCCAGAGCCCAAATTTCCGGAAGTGTATCCGCAGATTGAGCGAACGGGTTGTCTGTCGGTATGCCATAAGGAATAGCACTGTCAACATCCAGCCGCAACATCTTACCTAACTTCTCTTTCGGATTCTGTGACCGGTTGCCAGGATCGCCCCCACTCCCTCCATCACCCAGACCGATATAGAGGTAACCGTCAGGTCCAAATGCCAAATCACCGGCATTGTGATTGCTGAATGGTTGATCAACCATGAGGAGCACCAATTCTGAATTGGGATCTGCAACATTCAAATCCGTGGTCGACCGAGTGAATCGAGAAATACGTGTATTCCCGTCATTCCCGGTGTAGTTCACAAAGAAATGACCATTGTTGGCAAAATCTGGATGAAATGCGAGTCCTAACAAGCCACGCTCATTTGCGGTTGAATTGACGATTGGATCAATATCAATAAACGGCGTAGGCAACACATTTCCATCCAAATCCATGATTTTAATCCGACCTGCTTTCTCGACAACAAACAAACGATCATCTCCGGCGTGTTTTACATCTACAGGTAATGAGAATCCGGTGGCGACTGGTTCAAGAAGAATGTCTTGTGTGAAAACCAAAGCAGGAAACAAGCTAACTACAAGAACGAACAGTTTGAATTTCATCATGGCAAATGGTTTGAACAATAATACTTCATTTCAAACAAATCCCAATAAATTCACTCAGACCATCCATGCGATCCAACTGTTCTTTTGATCTGAATGAAGACTTTTTATGATTTTTTCCGCACCTGACCGACACTTGTCGGCTTTTTACCGAACCTTCCACGAGGTTATGCTATTTTTGTTGTGTATACATTCTCACTTCTTTTGCACAAGAACCAGGTTCACATGATGATTCGAATAATAACAACCGTAGCTGCGGTCCTGATGGCATTTGCCTCACTCAATAGTCAAACCCTCTGGGAGGAAACCTCCCGGGCAAGTCTTCTCCAGCAGACCGAGGAGGCCTATGTCCTGCCAATGGAAGGCCGCTTTTACACGCTGGATTTCAAACAGCTCGTACAAACCTTGCAGGCAAGTCCATCAACTACAATCAATCTTCCAGACGCGAATGGGCAATTAACTACCTATCAGGTCACATTCAGTCCAGTAGCTGAATCCGGCTACTACGAACTGCATCCAATGACTGGCACTTACCAGGTAACCAGCCTTCGCGATCCGTCCGTACAAGGAAGAATTGACCATACTGTCAACGGTTTTCATGGATTCATTCGTGATCACCATACTGTCTGGATGATTGACCCGGTTTTTCAAGGACGAACCGATGTTTATGCGGTTTACAACAAGGACAAATACCATTCTCCTGGTGCGAAGCCACATTTCGAATGTGAACCCGATATGGGCATGATTCCTGACCCTACAGAAACAGTTGCAGCTGCACCAGTTTCAAGTCTGCGGCAGGTCACAGTTGACCGTAGACACTATCGACTTGCTTTGGCCACAACAGGCGAGTACGCCAACTTTCACGGTGGCACCGTTCCCAAAGTCAGTGCTGAGCTGATTACAGCAGTCAATCGTTTGAATTCAATTTATGAAATTGATCTTGGTGTCCGCCTTGTACTCATTGCCAATAATGATGATCTCATCTTTCTGGATCCAGCCACGGATGGCTATACAAATGGCAACCCCCAAGCGATGATCCAGGAAAACCCCGGCGTGATTTCTGCTGTTATGCCCGCCTCTTCTTACGACATAGGCCATGTATTTGGCACAGCAACTGCAGGTGGCACAATTGGATTGGCATCACTTGCATCAGTATGTACGAGCAATAAAGCACGTGCAATGAGTTCATACTTCACACCAAAGTTTGATGCCTTTTATGTAGATGTCGTAGC
Source organism: Lewinellaceae bacterium (assembly GCA_024642625.1). Lineage (GTDB taxonomy): Bacteria > Bacteroidota > Bacteroidia > Chitinophagales > Saprospiraceae > JAGNXB01. Next base: position 4,889 of record JAHEAU010000128.1, on the reverse strand, counting down.
CCACGAAGTGGGTCACCAATTCAGTGCGCAGCACTCCTTTAATAAGTGCGACGAGATGAATGAGAATCCCTCTACTGGGTGGGAACCTGGCAGTGGCAGCACCATCATGTCCTATGCAGGATCTTGCGATCCAAATAATGTAGCGGATGAATCAGACCCCTATTTTCATGGTGGTAGCCTGGAACAGATGAAGGTCTTTATCACCACTGGATCCGGCTCAACTTGTGGCACGTCACAATCCACATCAAATGATGCTCCTGATATCCAAATTCCATATTCGAATGGATTTTACATCCCAATCAATACACCATTCAAATTACATGGAGTCGGCACAGATGCAAACAATGATAACCTGACCTACTGTTGGGAGCAAATGGATATCGGACCAATCACAGATGCGGGCACTCCATTGCTGAATAGTCCGTTGTTCCGCAGTTTTATACCAACGACAGATTCGATTCGCTGGTTTCCACAGCAATTCCGTGTTGTTCAGGCGTTCAACACAAAATATGAATTGCTCCCTACCTATTCCCGGGACATGACCTTTCGTGTTACCGTTCGTGATAACAACACAGAAGCGGGTGCCATTGCCCAAAAAGATGTAGCGTTCAAAGCTACCAGCATGGCTGGACCATTTACAGTCAGCAAGTTTAATGCTGTTGACACTGTTCGTCATGGCCAATTTGTGGAAGTTACGTGGAATGTAAATAATACGAATGTGTGGCCTGTCAATTGCAAGACAGTGAATATCAAATTGTCAACTGACGGAGGGTATAACTTCCCATATGTATTGGCATCCAATGTGCCTAACAATGGTTCGTTTTTCGTCTCCATACCTTTTGTCACGACCACTTCAGGACGGATCATGGTTGAAGCGGCTGACAATGTCTTTTACGATATCAACAATGCCAACTTGAGGGTGCTTCCACCCACAGCTCCAGGCATTGCAGTCCATTTGACACCTTATACACAGGTTGGGTGTATTCCGGAACCGTCAGTAGTCACCCTTGAAACAAACGGCTTACTCGGTTTCTCTGATCCAATTACGTTTACGATCACTGATGGATTGCCGCCAGGTGCAGTTGCCAATTGGAGCGCCAACCCCGCTACACCACCACAAGTGGTCACCCTTCATCTGGATCTCTCGGGCGTGACACAAACCGGTCTGTATGAATTGAAGATCTCTGCAGAAGCAAACGGAGTGCAGACGGCATACCGGAATTGTTTTATAGACGTGTACAAAAGTGATTTCAGTAGTTTGAATGCACTGTCACCGGCCAGTGGAACTGGCGGCATCAGTGTTTCTCCTTTATTGACGTGGGTGGATCAGGCGGATGCGCAATCTTATCGCATTGAAATTGCCAGCAGCCCAGCCTTTGGAAATTCGGTCGTCGTCAATCAAACCGGAATCCTGAATCCACAATATCAGGTAGTCGATGAGCTGTTGGAAAACACGCTCTATTTTTGGCGGGTGATTCCGGAGAATGTTTGTGGTGCATGGACCGACGCTCCGGTGTATGCTTTCCATACCCTGACAGTGTCATGTGACGAACTTTCAAATAATACAGAAGTCAATATACCGAGCACAACACCCGCGACAATTGAAAGTGTGATAACCGTACCGGTCAATGGACCAGTCGGCCTCGTCCGTGTAAAAAACATTACAGGCAATCATCAAAATATTGGCAATCTCCGGGGGAACTTGAAAGGCCCTGATGGCAAATCCAAACGGCTTTGGAACCCGATCTGTTCCTTTATTGCTGGGGATATCAATATGAGCTTTAATGACGACTCACAAACTCCCTACTCTTGCCCACCTGCCATTGGCGAAACCTATAAAAGCGTCGAGCCATTATCCGATTTTACCGGAGATAACATCCAGGGCGACTGGACGCTTATTGTCCAGGACATTCAGGCAGGAAGCGGTGGAAAACTGACGGGTTGGACATTGGAGTTCTGCACGAGCGTAGCCTTGAATGCACCCTATCTGGTGAACAATGATACCCTTCGGTTGAAGCCAGGTGTTTTCAAGCCAATTGACAACCTGCATTTACTCAGCCAGGACGCTGATAATCCTCCTTCAGAATTGGTTTACACACTTGTTCGTGCTCCGTATTGGGGAATACTCTACAAGGGATTTGTCGCTATGACAGTCGGAGATCAATTTACTCAGGCAGATATTGATCAATCATTGATCAGCTATGAACACATTGGAACAATTGAAAATCTGGATAATTTCACCTTCACTGTTGAAGATGGGAATGGCGGATGGTTCGGAATTGAGCAATTTGAGATTTTGATTAGCAATTCTGTGTCCACAACAAACCCACAAGCCGCGTCTTTGAACATGCAAATCTGGCCTAACCCGGCCAGAGAAGAATGTACAATCCTTATCCCGGGTCAGAATCTGGATCCCCGCAAGGTTGTCATCGTGAATGCACTCGGACAGGCAGTTCCTGCATCTGTTCGACTATTGAGTGCAGATAGACTAACCATGCAAACGGGCTCCTTGAGTAGTGGATTGTATTATATCCAGATTGCTCTGGACAACCGTATTGCAGTCAGCAAATTGCAGATCAACAACCAATAGGTTTTGACAAAAAATTCAGAAAACCCCCGACTTACCATCGGGGGTTTTCTATCCATACACGGATATTTCGTAATGACCATTTTATGAACAATACCGCTTCACCTTTCATTGTAAGTCTGGATTAATTCTCTACACATGTATCGTCTACCTGAATCCCTCTTCTCACTTATTCTAATGGCTGTTTTTGCCACTGTTTCAACAGCTCAAACTCCGACTGAACTTTGGTCTTTTCGGGATCATGGGTGGGTTCAGGACCAGGGACAAACGCCGTATGTCCAGCCAGCCAAAGGCGTTTATTCACTGCTTGAACTGGACGTGTTGCGGTCTGCTTTGCCTCAAGGTGGGAGTGCCCAATTGAATCTACCGTCACCTGAAGGACATCTGGTGCTTGTCAACGCCACTTGGTCTCCCTCTGCGGAACCTGGATATTATGCCCGACATATAGAAACCGGTACATTCAAAATTCGCGGAATTTACGATCCGTCCATAACCGGCCGGATCGATTATACAATCAAGGGATTCCATGCCATGATTCGATACAATGGTCGGACCTGGATGATTGACCCCGTTTTCCTCAATCGGAATGATGTTCATGCTTCCTATTTCCTCGATGAGTATTGGGCTGATCCTGGGGACGCTATTTCATTTACTTGCGATGTAGACGAAGCGGGGGATCTTGCGTTGGACCCAAAGGAATTCATCCAAATGCCGCTTGCCTCTGCTTTGCGCAATGGACCTGTTTCTTTGAAAACGTATCGTATCGCCGTTGCAGCAACAGGTGAGTACACCATCTTTCATGGCGGAAAAGCAGCCGCCTCCGCTGAGATTATCACTGCCGTCAATCGTCTGAACAGTGTGCTTGAAATAGACATGGGTGTTCATCTAAACCTCATTGTCGACAACGACAAGATTGTTTTTACCGATCCAATTACAGATGGATATACGAATGGCGATACAGAAAGCATGATCAACCAGAATCCGACAGTGATCAGCATGTTTATACCTGCGAGCAATTATGACATTGGTCACGTTTTCGGAGTGGCCACCCAAGGTCAGGTCGGTCTGGCTCAACTTGCAGCAGTTTGTACCAATTCAAAGGCACGTGGCGTCAGTGGGTTGTTCACACCCAAGTTTGATGGCTTTTACATTGGCGTAATTGCCCATGAAGTGGGCCATCAATTTGCGGCTTCTCACTCCTTTAACAAGTGTATTAATGAAAATGCAGGTACTGGTTGGGAACCGGGAAGTGGCTCTACGATCATGAGTTATGCCGGGTCGTGTGGCCAGAATGCCATGCAGAACAATGCTGACCCTTATTATCACGGTGGCAGTTTGGGCCAGATGAAGAGCTTCGTTCGAATTGGTTCAGGCGCACAATGTGGCGCCAATATTCCGACTGACAATCAGGAACCGACCGTCAACCATGATTACACAAACGGGTTCTATATCCCGATCTCCACACCCTTCATTCTGGAAGCATCAGGTAGCGATCCCAATCCTGATGGGCTGACGTATTGTTGGGAAGGCATAGACACCGGACCGATTACAGATGCCGGTTCACCTGTTCTGACCTCGCCGCTGTTCCGTTCATTCAAGCCTGTTACCGAATCGTATCGGGTATTCCCGAAAATGTACAAGGTGGCCCAGGATCTGTATGACAAATTTGAATTGCTGCCAACATATTCAAGAGAAATGACTTTCCGGGTTTCATTGCGTGACAACAACGCCGAAGCCGGAAGTCTTGACCAGGCAGATGTTGCTTTCTTTGCGACCGAAGAGGCAGGTCCATTTGTCGTGACTTCATTTACCTCCATTGACACTGTACGGCAGGGTGATTATGTGCCTGTTACCTGGGATGTAGCCAATACTGATCAATACCCGGTGTATTGCAAAACCGTTTCCATTTTCCTTTCCACTGATGGTGGGTTGACCTTTCCGACTCTGCTCGCAGAGAATGTACCGAATTCAGGCAGTTTCTCCGTATCGATTCCTCAAGTTACCACGTTATCTGCTCGGATCATGGTCCGGGCTGCTGACAATATTTTCTTCAATATGTCTTCCGGAAACCTTCGGATTCTACCTCCGTTGGAGGCTGGTTTTGCCCTGGAAGTTCGGCCCTTTTCCCAGGTAGCCTGTGTGCCAAGTTCGGTCACATTGGAACTGGAAACTACTTCTCTACTTGGATTTGCAAATGAGGTCACCTTTGATATCCTGTCAGGATTACCGCCAGGTGCAATCGCCACATTTAGTCAACCTGTAGTGACCCCTCCAGCAACAACGACATTGACCATTGACCTGG
>JAHEAU010000127.1 GCA_024642625.1 Lewinellaceae bacterium | reverse complement strand
AGAGCCGTCGCAAGATCCTGGGCAAAATCCATCTGACAGATGCTCGGATGCACAACCTCAAAAACATCTCCATTGAGTTGCCTTTGGATGCGCTTACGGTAGTTACTGGTGTCTCGGGATCAGGAAAGTCAACGTTGGTTAAACAGATACTCCATCCGGCTATACAGACAGCAGTGGATGTCTTGCAAGAAGGGCGCACACCTCAGATCTCAAATTTATCCGGCGATCTCAGGCGCCTCACCGGAGTGGAAATGATCAATCAGTCGCCCATTGGTCGGTCGAGTCGGTCCAACCCTGTCACCTATGTCAAAGCATATGATGCGATTCGCGATCTGATGTCCAATCAGGCATTGTCTGTGATCCGTGGTTATAAACCCAAGCACTTCAGCTTCAATGTAGAGGGTGGCCGATGTGAAACGTGTAAAGGAGAAGGGGAACAAGTCGTCGAAATGCAATTCCTGGCGGATGTCCGTCTGGAATGTGAAGACTGTAAAGGACGTCGCTTCAAACAGGAGGTCCTTGAGGTGCGCTACAATGAAAAAACCATTTTCGACATCCTGTCCATGACCATCGAAGAGGCCCTGGATTTTTTCAAGGGCCACAAGGATATCATCCAGCGTTTGAAGCCATTGGACGATGTCGGTCTGGGCTATGTGCAATTGGGTCAAAGCAGTTCCACGCTCTCCGGAGGTGAGGCACAACGCGTCAAACTGGCTTCTTTCCTCGGCCGCGAGAATCAGAGCGAACATATCTTCTTCATTTTCGATGAGCCTACCACTGGTCTCCACTTCCATGACATCGGAAAGCTCTTGGATGCCCTCCAGGCATTGGTCGAACATGGCCATACCGTCCTGGTCGTCGAGCATAATATGGAGGTCATTAAAAGTGCCGACTGGATCATCGATCTCGGCCCGGAAGGCGGTGATGAAGGTGGCCATCTGGTGTTCCAGGGAAGACCGGAAGAATTGGTGAAGGTGAAAGGATCTTATACAGGGGAGTACCTGAAGGAAAAACTCAATCTATAAGGAAGTACCAAAAAACAAATAAAACCCAAATTCGAATGACCAAAACAGCATTTCGTTTTGGTCATTTGTATTTGAAATTTGGAGCTTATTTGTGATTTGTTTTTTGTCATTTGGAATTTCCCCCTCCTTATCCTAATCCCAATTAGGTTAGAGAGCAACTCTCAAACCTTTTCCGTATTGATATTTAATAAAATTTTATGTGTTTGTGGCAAATGTTGCCACAAACCAGCCTTTACCCGTCGGTAACTTGCAGGAAAGTTGCAGACATGATTATTGACATCTCTCCAGACACACGGGTTCTCATTTACAACGCCGCACTTCTTTCCGGACTCATCCTGCTTTATCTCCGTGCTTATTCCAGTGGAATGCGGGCTGGATTTTCCAAAGGTCCATGGCTTGCTTCTCTCGCTATTCTGTTTATTGCTTTGGTGACAGGTATGCGATTGGGTGGGCTTCCACCTTCTGCCTGGACAAATCTGATGAATGGCGAATTTATGTCCGTCCATCATAGTGGCTTCTCGTTGATGGGTGGCATGTTATTGTTCCTTCCTGTCTTCTTTCTTTTACAACGTCAATTCAAATGGTCTATGGAAGTCATGGATCGTATTGCGATTTGTATCCCATTGGTGATCGCTATTGGCCGACTGGGATGTCTTTTCGCAGGCTGTTGTTCTAGTGATGCTTGTTCTATGCCATGGGGAGTTTCATATGGATCGGGTACGCCGGTATTCATGGGACAGGTCAGATTGGGAATGCTTGACCCCGCATCATTGTTTTCGAATCCAGTCCACCCGTTTCCTGTTTATGTCATCCTGGTGAATTTGGCGATTTGGGGATCACTTATTTATCTGCGTAAAATATTGACAACGAAAGGAAAAATCGCCTTGTTGACACTTGCTCTCCTTTTCCTATCCAGATTCATTCTTGAATTCTTCAGGAATCCCGTTACAAATCATGGCTTTGGCATGCCCGTTTTAGGACTGAAAGTCGCACAATGGATATTGCTTGTAATCGGACTCATAACCCTATGGAAGGCACTTTATTACAAGAATTCCATACTTCCAGAAGATGAGGAAAAAACAATTTCACCCTACCCTTATAGTTGGATGATTATCCTGGCTTTCGCATTTGTTTTGATCACCTGGAATTTATACACCAATCTTGAAATCATCATTCTTACAGTAGTTATCATTCCTCTTATTCTACACATCACGCTATCGGCTTGGAAACGGAATGTGTCTTTTCCAGACACGATGTTGCGATGGGCGTATCTACCCAGTTTGGTCGCATTGGTCATTGTTATGCCCACAGATAGTTTGCCGCTCTATATGCCTAAATCGAATAATAAAACGTGGGTACAATTGGGAACTTCTTTTGCCCAAAACCCTATGAGCCAATCGTTTACTGAGCGTTCAAATATACAGAATTGCGAAGGTGACAGTAGTTCAATAATTATAACACATGAATCTAAAATTAAAGTGATAAACCTGGCAGGTGACATTGGTGTACATATGCAACGTAATAATATAGAGTGGGCACTCGGAGTCAATGGTATGTACACCCAGGTCACCCGATCAGCCTTTTCTGGAAGTGGACTGATTCCTGAGGGGAAATATTATTTCCGAAGTATAGGGCCCTATGTCCAGGTAGATGGCCCTTGGATTGGTGGATCAGTGGGCACGCAATTTATAGAGACAAACTATAGCGGTATTGAACCCATGCCAGATCTAGTGCTTTACCCATCTGAAAAATTACAACTATTACTCCGTCTTCGCCTCGGTCTACGTCATAGATTCTACTTGGAATACAATCATCACCAATGGGCCAATTACCCGGTGCTACTGGGTCAAGAACATTCTTTTTTTACAGGTTTTGGCATGAATCAAAAGGATGGAAGTGGCAATGTACATATAGGTGTACATTTTCCCAAAATGGCATATGACAGAGTTCGAATGTCAGTGGGGGGAAGAATACCCGTATTTCACAAAACTCTGCTCATCGAGCCTGAATTGTTTGCCAATGAACATGGGTTCCAATATGCACTGGGGATGCGTGTTAATATTGGTAAGTAAAAGCACCAAAATACAAGCACCAAAAAACAAATAAGCACCAAATCCGAAATTTCAATGATCAAAACGATATTTCGTTTCGGTCATTGAAATTTGAACATTGGAATTTGTTTGTGATTTGTCATTTGGAATTTGTCTTTTGGAATTTCCTACTTAAACGGGTTTCCCCATTTCTCTTCCGTCGCCACACTATGATCTGTCAATGTATTCAAGAAAGCAATCAATGCATTTCGTTGTTCCTGACTGAAGTTGAAAAAATTGGGTAGTCCATTGGGGCGCACTAATGGAGGGTCCAGTGTCGGATGACTTTCAATGCCTTCAGAATAATGCCCAATCACTTCCTCTAATGTCGCAAATCGACCATCGTGCATGTATGGTGCAGTCAAAGCGATATTCCGCAAACTGGGCACCTTGAATTTTGCCTCCAATTGAGGATTCCCGTTGAATCCCCCCACACCAAGGTCAATGGGATCCGAGTCCAATCCGTTATTCCGAGGACCAGGGGCTGTAAAATTATCCGTTCCATGGCATACAGCACAACCTGCACCGTTTGGTGGCGGAGTAAAAAAGATTTGCTTTCCTGTATTCTCCTCGGCTGTGAAATTGGCAAAAGGCGAATTTCCCTGATTATTAAATGCTGCCGGAAAAGCAGCCCGCCCTTCATCATATTTACTTTGGAATGAAATAATAGATCGGACAAATTGTGCCAGACTGCGGGAAATGCGATTGGCGTCAATGAATTCATCTCCGAATGCCCGTTTGAACAGGATGGGATAAAATGCAGATGATGTCAACCGTGCAACAAGGGTATCCAGTGTCAACCCCATTTCCACTCCATCCTGAATGGGCATCAATACCTGGTCCTCGAGCGTGGCTGCACGCTCATCCCAGAAAAAACGCCCACTCGGATAGTAACTGGCCTGAATGAGTGACATGCTGTGCCGCCCTGTATGCCCTCCATCAAATCCTTCTGACAATTTCTTTTCATCAGAAAATCCGATTTCCTGCTTGTGACAAGAAGCACAAGACACTGTGTTGTTGATCGACAATTGTTTGTCATAAAATAAGACCCTTCCCAAGGTGGCTCCCCAATCCGTGATCTGATTATTTGCAGGTGTATTATCCTGCCCATTGATTTGAGGAACAGTCAAATAATTGGGCAATGCAGGAAATGCATAAATGAATGGTTCAACAGGAATATCCAGGTGAGCTGCAAGCACCTGGTTATCCAATTCCTCTTGACCCGGAGCCACATCTTTTTCACATGCGATCAGGCCAAAGAACAAGAATATCCATATGCTGAAATACAGGAATCGAAATGTCATTGTTGTAGGGTAAAGTGTACGCAATTAGACCTCTTGTTCATTGGACCGAATGACTCCAGAAAGGTTTAATCTTTCTGAATAAAAATCAGGTGAAAAATTAATGCTCGTCTACCTTTTCCTGTTCAGGATCCTTCATATCAACTGGTGCAGTAGACTTTCGTTTTTTGCGTTTACGGACGCCTGCCCGTGGGCCTAAAAGGGCGTCTGTGGCCAATAGAACAAACGCAATATACCAGAAACCAAGCCCCCAGTCGGGCGAGACGCCGATCAATTCTTCTGTGCCTTCCTGAGGCAAACGGTGAATGGCCCAGGCAAGAGATGCCATGGCCAAAGAAGAGACAACAACGATTGTGCGTCTAAGTCCGCCATGCATCCGAAAACCAAGGAGAAAACCCAGATTTGCCAACCAGGGAAGCCCCAATATCCATTGCATATTGACAAGTCCGATGACACCAAATAACACAAGATGATATCCCTTCAGGTCGCTGCCCTGAAACACAGGGAGAAATAAGGAGAGGACATAGGTCCAAAAGGCGATCCATCGCATAGGGTGCCGCATCCCGTAAAGATAAAGCAAAATGCTTCGCTTTGGGGACCTGACTGCCTTGTTCAACATGCAGAAATTCAACGATCAAATGAGGTCAACCGTCGTGTCTCATCCCTTTAGCTACTCGAAAGATGTGCAGCACATAAGGAAAAAGGGCATCCATTGTTTCTCGAGCACCATTGGTTGATCCCGGCAATGTCAGGATCAATGTATTCCCTTTCATACCCGCCACACCGCGGCTCAACATGGCAAACGGCGTACGATCCTGACCGTATTTTCGAGCGGCTTCCATCACCCCGGGAATCTCCCTGTCCAACAGTGGTTGTATCGTTTCAGGTGTCACATCACGAGGAGAGAGACCTGTCCCCCCGGTGAATAGTAGCAAATCGACGGCCTCATAACTAGAGTATTTCTCAACTGCCGCTTGGATAGCCTGCGGTTCATCCGGGATGATCTGATAATGAGTAATATCCACTTCCCATTGACCCAATTTCTCTTGGATAGCCAACCCGGCCTGATCCGTTTTTGTCCCTGCAGAAACACTATCCGAACACACGATAACGGCCGCACGGACGCCCAGGCCTATATGATCGCGGAACTGCGATTTACCTCCTTTCTTTTTGACCAGTCGAATGGTTCCGATCTCTACGCCTTTGTCGATCGGCTTGAGCATGTCGTACATGGTCAATGCAGTGACTGCTGCACCATGCATCGCCTCGACCTCCACTCCAGTTCGATAAATGGCATGGACTTCCACCTCGATATGAACTTGTTCCCCTCTGATCTCACTTCGGATGGCCGCAAATTCAATCGGTAATGGATGGCAATCCGGGATGACATCCGAGGTCTTTTTGATCGCCAATAACCCGGCAGCCCGACTCATCTCGAAGACATTTCCCTTCGGGACCTGATTGCTTCGAATGGCCTCCAACGTCTCCGGACTGCTGACTGTCAATGTCGCTTCGGCGATGGCTTGACGGAGGCTGTGGATCTTGGTAGTTATATTATTCATGTCGTTTCTAATTCTTTCAATTTACCCTGCTCGGAGATATTATTGATTCACCTTCCAAGTTCCGTCCCCATCTTCAAATATCTCTTTTCCCCAGATCGGAACATCCACTTTGATCTCGTCTACGATCTCTCGCAAAGCAGTAAACGCAGCATTGCGATGTGGTGAACTCACAAAGACAAAAAGGCTGATCTCCCCTGCTCCCACAGATCCAAGACTGTGATAAATATGCATGCATGACAAGGGATGCCGGTCAAACGCCCCTTCGCGGATGAGATGTACTTTCTCCAGCGCCATCTCTTCGTAGGCAGTATAATCGATGTGTGACACATGCTTGCCATCCTTGACATCTGCACGAACCTGTCCCAGGAAAATCGCATGCGCACCTATATCCGTTTTGGATTGGTGTTTTGCAATGGATTCACCCACAAAAACCGGCGAGATCGGTCCGTGGACAAAAATGGATTTCGGTTTTTTTTCGCTCATGTTTTTCTGTTTAACACAGGCAAAATTTATCCGCCTGAATAAGGTGGCAAAAGGGCGATGGTCGCACCGGGTGAAATAGGCTGATTCCCTTGGCTGACTTCCATATCTACTGCAATGACAAATGGCAGGTTTGTCAACTTGGGAAAAGCTCCAATCAGATCGGCCCGAAGGGTATCGGTGTCACTTGCCCATTTCCAGGATGTTTCCTGGCTGGAAAGCACTTCTGCGATCATGCCAAATGCCAAGATTTGGATCGATTTTTCGGTTTGTTCAGACATTAGATCAAGATCAATTTTACAGCTGCGACCAAGAGTACTGCAGCCAACAAATAACGCAACCATCTATGACCGAATCGCCGGGCACCAAGATAGCTGCCTGCCATTCCCCCGCCAAATGCAGCCAGGATCATCCAGGGCATGTGGACGTCTAGGGTCAAGCCATCGGTGACCATTCCTCCCAGCGCTGCGAGCGAATTTACTAGAATGAAGAGGGCCGAAACTGCGGCTGTTTCCTTCATATCCGCCCAATGCAACAGCAAAATAACGGGCGATAAAATGATGCCTCCACCGATGCCGATCATCCCGGAAAACAAGCCGATGCCCGCGCCGACAAGTATGGCCCAGCCCCATTTTACACCGTGGAAGGGCACTTCCTTTTGGCGGATCTGCCACAGCATCCGAGCTACAGCAAACACCAGCAATACGCCAAGAATACGCTTGTATGCGATCGGATCCACATCAATGGTACCGCCTATAAATGAAGCTGGAATGGACCCCAAAGCAAAGGGCAGGAACAGGTCTTTCCGAAAATATCCCCGATACAGATACTGGTAAAAAGCAAGCGAAGCCACAATCACATTCAGTACCAGAGCAGAAGGACGCATGACTTCTGGGGCCAATCCAAACAGGGCCATCACTGCCAGATACCCACTTGCACCTCCATGCCCCACACTGGCGTAAAAAAAGGCCACAGCTAGCAAGACTAAATAGAAAATCAGGAAAGGATCCATGTATGCGTAACTAGTAATTTTTCCTGTTTCCTATTTCCTCCAAAAGGTAATTCTGGAACCGCTGATCTTGCTTTTGAAAGGCTTCAAGAATAGTCAATCCCTGTTTTGTCAACGAGGCACCACCTCCATTCACACCTCCGGAGGTCCGCTGGACCAATTGGCAATCTGCAGACGAATTCATCGCTTTGACCCTGGCCCAGGCCTGCCGGTAAGTCAAGCCCAATGCATCAGCCGCCTTGCGGATCGAACCGAGGTCATTGATCTGTTCGAGCAATGCTGCCCGACCGGGACCAATCTCCAGTCCGCTCTCACATTCGAGCCAGATATGTCCCCTAAGGGTAAATTCAGGAGCGCCCATAGTCGAAGAGATGAACATCTACATTTTCGCCTGCCTCATACACCTCCCGGTCCTCATCCAGTCGGATCACGGCATTGGCAGGAGCGAAGGATCGCATGATATAGGAGAGCTGACCGGAAAGGGGTGTCACCGAATCTTTACTTGCCAGGGCTTTCAGGAAAAAAGTCAGGCCAGGTTTTTTCACAAATCCTTCGGTCAGTGGCTGCTGGACTGTTTCCAGAAACACTTCCTGATACCCTTGCATCTTCCGGATGCAGGGATAGACATATTGATAAAAACAACTGGTTACCGATGCCGGATTACCCGGCAAGGCAAAGACTAATGTGGACCCCACCTGACCAAAAAAAAGAGGTTTCCCCGGCCGCTGTTTGACCTTGTAAAAATGAGTTGTCACGCCCCCTTCTTCAAACACTTGCCTCACGATATCATGATCCCCAACTGAAATTCCACCAGTGATCAGGACGATATCTGCTCCTTGTGCTGCATGGCGAAACCGCTCCCGAAAGATGTCCATATCATCCTGGACGTGGCTCACTTCTCTTGGTGTGATCCCTTCTTCCCGGACTGCTGCGATGAGCGTATGTGAATTGGATTCGTAGATCTGGCCGGCTCTTAAAGCTTGTCCAGGCTTCACCAATTCCGAGCCGGTGACAAGGATGTCGATTACTGGGCGTTTGCGTACCTGAACAGTTGCAATCCCCAAATTGGCCAGGAAGCCGATTGCCCCTGGTGTCAGTAGGGCACCCATTTCCAATGCGCGTTCACCTTGTTCAATTTGGGTCGCTTGCCCCCGGACATGAGCTCCTTGCAGGACATCCCCACGTATTAGCCGAATCGTGCTTCCATTCTGTTCAATCCATTCTTGCTGGATCACCGTATCTGCTCCTGGGGGCATAGGCGCTCCGGTGAATATCCGCATGGCTTGTCTGGGACCGACGGCTTGTTCTGGCCAATGTCCTGCTGGTATCTCACCAATCACGTCCCATGTTTCCGGCAATGGATCTGACCAGGCTATGGCGTAGCCATCCATGGCCGAGTTGTCGAAAGGCGGCATATCCACAGGTGAATCCACCGCCTCTGCCAGAATACGGCCACCACTCGATTCGACAGGTGCGGCTTCAAGAGGCAATAATGGCGTTTGATCCAGGACGATCTGTTGTGCTTCTGACCAGGAAATGAAATCGGTTTGCATCATGGCTGCAAGATCGCAAATCGTTATGACAAGATTGGCATAACGGGTTTGCTTTCTGGATTTGTATCTGGGCTGGTTGAGTTATTTCGATATATGCTTGCATGAACCATAGAAAACAGTCAAGATTCGGTTATTTCGAGAGGAAGGGCCGAGGGTACAGGACCGAGGGCCAATCAGGAGACTCTGAGACCGTGAGACTTTGTGACTTTATGAATCTGAGTTCGTCGAAAATGGACGGATGAAAGTGGGAAATCGGAAGGCGGAAATCGGAAGAATTGACCTTGCCTGAATATGGCGTTTGTAACGGCTGCTTTTAACCACCGGGTGAGGTTAGCTGCCGCATACCAAGTGATCTTCCGAGGTAAAATTTGGTTTTACCAAATCTAGGAAAGTCGAATTCAAAACCAGTATTTGTAGCGGTGACTTTAGTCGCCATAAATAAAAAATTGTAATGCTGCTTTTTGACCACTGGGGGTAAACTGCTGCATTCCAATTTCGGCAGCGGAGATAGACGATGAAGGTGTGATTTCGTATTGGGTTATTTCGAGGGATGAAGCGGAATTCGGCTTGCGGTGTTCGGTGTGCGGCCCTTCAAATCCAAAGCCCACTTCAATGGAAAGGGGGCTATTTTGATATTTCGAATTGCTAAAGCAAATAGCCCGTTTGGGACTTTCAGACAGTAAAACTTTGTGATTTTAATAAATCAACACTCAATATGAACGTAAAAATCCCCAACTTGAACGCTGAACACGAGCCGGCAGGCGAGTCATTGAATCTTGAACCCAGACGATGGCCCTATCTGGCCACGAGTACTCAGGGACGGGGCGTCCGGGCAGCCAAGAGCCGGAGACGACTGTATACCCCGAAAACAACAAGGAACTAGGAACCAGGAACAAAGGAATCTCTTCCACCCTTCCCACCTTGAACCCAGACGATGGCCA
>JAHEAU010000005.1 GCA_024642625.1 Lewinellaceae bacterium | reverse complement strand
AAAGTGGATCCAACTCCTGCGGTTCAGCAAACAAATGTTGAATCTGTGGCAAAGTCAATTGACACACAGGTGGTTGAAGTCGCCCAAAATGAAAAAATAACGACTGAAGCTGACGTGTTATTTGCGACAGAAGAAGCAAAAGATCTTTCTGGTAAGCTGCGAACAAGTCCGATTGATGACTTGTCGCGAGCAATGGGCATCAATGAGCGTTTTCTGACAATTAATGAACTTTTTCATGGAGATCATGCAGCATTTGATGAGGTGTTACGCAGGTTAAATGATCTTCCTGATTTCTCAAGTGCTCGGAAATATCTTGAACAGGAGATTATTCCGCGATACAATTGGCTTGATGCCAAAAGCCAGAAAAAGGCAGGGGTGTTTATTCAATTGATTCGCAGACGATATCTCTAAGCGATGAATGATGCTCATGAGGCCAGTTGGTTGGGTCCCTTCCGTCAACCAATTAAAATGGCTGTGGCGCTTGTTGCAATCTTGTGGGCATTGCATCTGCTTCGCATTTTTCATATTCTCCCATATTCACCTGTCGACTGGGGGTTGTATCCTCGCCGAATCTTTGGTTTGAAAGGCATTTTAACAGCACCTTTGGCTCATAGTGACTGGAAGCATCTGATCTCCAATTCAGTTCCGTTGTTAGCCATGGTGACAGTTATTTGGGCATTCTTCAAACGTGTCGCTTGGCAGTCCTTTTTAATGATCTATTTATTTACAGGAATTGCTGTCTGGTTGTTTGCACGCTCTGTTTTTCACATTGGCGCAAGCGGAGTTGTTTATGGATTGGTTTCATTTGTCTTTTGGTCAGGCGTGTTTCGTCGGAGCTTGAAATCAATCGTTCTTTCCTTGATCGTCATTGTGGTCTACACACCAATGTTTGCAGGTATTCTTCCAAATCAAGAGGGTATTTCCTGGGAAAGCCATTTAATCGGTGGCGTTGTAGGTATCCTGGTGGCATGGTGGTTTAAACGAGATCTGGAACCCGAGGAGATTGAAGAGCCCTATGAACAGGATGAAAAAACACTATTCTTGAGACCGGATACCTTCCGCATGACCCGTACTGAACGAGCACAGCAAGAACGATTAGATGAAGAGGAACAGTAGCAAAGGGATACTGCCTCAGAACATTTTTATCTTCAACCCAACAGAACCGTTTTATATGTCTGCAAAACAGGTACAAAAAAAGGTTGCCATACCTTCTTCTTCCTGGGTTGGGAAGTTGCCACACTATCTGGCATTATTCATTGTTATTCTGTTCCTTTTTATTCGAATTGGATTTCGGGAGATTCCCATCGAACGGGATGAAGGATCCTATGCGTATATGGGGCAACTGCTCCTAAAAGGAGATATACCGTATCAGGATTTTTATGAAATGAAACCACCGGCCCTCTATTACAGCTATGCAGTACTTAGTGCAGTCTCTGGTGGAGATATTGCAATGATGCATGTCTGGATGGCTGTTTTTCTTGCTCTTGGAGGGATGCTACTCTTTTTCCTGGTCAGCAGGTGGCTGGATGAAGGTGCCGGCTTGATAGCCACCTTGAGCTATATGGTTTTGGCAATGATGCCGTATGCCTCAGGGTTTTCTATACAGGCAGAGCATTTGGTAGCGGTCTTCGCAATAGCTGGATTATGGGCATTGACAAAAGGACTTCAGAAAGCAACACCGTACATGATCTTGCTCGCCGGTTTTCTATTGTGCTGGGGCATACTAATCAAACAAAATGGATTGTTCTTTGCCTTGCTAGCGATGACTTTGGTTCCTGCATTTCATCTTGCTGAAAATAAAACACAATGGATAAAGAATTCGGCTCGTGACGGGTTGTGGTTGGCCATTGGAGCAGTGATTCCACTTTTTGGGTTTGGGATATTGATGATGATCCAGGGGACCTTACAAGAATTCTGGTTCTGGATTGTAGAATATCCTCAAGCCTATACATCCAAGATTGACTGGACGCTCGGAAAGAGCTTGTTGGAAAATAGTTTAAAGCGGATGTATGAGGGCCAGGAAGTGTATTGGATTCTTGGACTGACAGGAGCCTTCCTGGTCTGGTTGACCAGTATCAGTTGGTATAAAAAATGGGCAGTTACAGGAATACTTTTGGTGGCTGCACTTTCTGTGATGCCAGGTAAACGATTCTATGGACATTATTTTTTGCATTTCATTCCAGCATTGGCAGTAGGTGCTGGAGCTACCGTATATGCACTTTCTCAAGCGGCTAAACGATGGATGCCGACATTCCAAAAATGGTTCACACCACTTTTTGCATTGGCCCTGCTTTTGCCAACCATGGCAAAGCATGACGCCTATTATTTCAGGCCAAATTTTACCAAGATTTTACGACAAACCTATGGGACGAATCCCTTTCCGGAATCCAAGGATCTAGCTGATTATTTGAAACGTCAGTATCATCAAGGGGATGGTTTGTTGGTCTTGGGTTCAGAGCCTCAACTATATGCATATACCCAGGCAGAATGTCCGACTCGGCATCATTTTATGGGATTTTTATTGAAGAATCATCCGAAGGAGAAAGTGTGGCAGCAGGAGGTCAAAGATGCCGTGGCGGCGAATCCGCCCAAATATGTTGTATGGGTTCAACATCCACTTAGCTGGTTGCCAGCGGAAGGAGCGGATCAGGGTATCATTAATTGGGGATGGGCATTGATCCGAAGAGAATACATTCCTATTGCCTGGTATGATCAGGTAGATAAGTGGTCCTACCAAAAAATTGAAGGAGAAGAAGCTCGAAATTATCAATCTAAAGGAGAACAGTATATGGTCCTTTTGGAGCGGCAAGCGCCGCCTACTCCTCCTCAATCGAATTGAAGGTGTTTGTAGGATAACCATGGGTTATGGAAACCCTTCTTTGGAAAATATCGTAGTATCGGTTATGTACCCTAAGCCTCACTTGATTACGTTTCAGAAAGTCGGCAAACCGATCGAAGGGTATATTTCAATAGCTGAATTTGATCAGGTGATTCCGTTTGAAGTTAAACGGGTGTTCTGGACTTACTACACGCCAGAACAGATCGTCCGAGGGCGGCACGCCCATTTTCAGACTCAACAGGTGCTCATTGCTGTGGCAGGACGGATTATTGTGAACACCGAAACACCTCAGGGCGAAAAGGACCAATTTGTATTGGAGCATCCGCAACACGGAGTTTATATACCACCCAATGCGTGGCATACAATGCAATATTCCCACAATGCTGTTCAAATGGTATTTGCCTCAACAAATTATGAGGAAAGTGATTACATCCGGGATTATGAGAGCTTCAAACAACTTGGATCATGATCCATCCCTCTGCACAGGTTGATACCGATCAAATTGGGTCACACACGACCGTTTGGCAGTTTGCCGTTATCTTGGAAGGGGCGCAAATCGGCGATTATTGCAATATTAACTGCCACACATTTATTGAAAGCAATGTCATAGTCGGAGACCGCGTGACGATTAAAAGTGGTGTGTTTTTGTGGAATGGATTGCGTATCGGTGACCGCGTGTTTATTGGACCCAATGCGACTTTCATTAACGATCCCTATCCTCGATCCAAACAACATCTTGAATGTCATGAATTGACCACACTAGAGTCAGATTGCTCCATTGGAGCAGCTGCTATTATCCTGAACGGAGTAAAGATTGGACATCATGCATTAGTGGCAGCCGGAAGTACAGTGACCAGGAATGTACCTCCTCATGGTTTTGTCAAAGGAAATCCTGCCCGATTGGTTGGATGGGTTGATGTATCAGGCCATCCGCTCCGTTTTGAAGATGGCAATTGGCGTTCGATTGATGGACAAATCCATAATCAATTTCCTCCTCCTGAAAACTCAGACATGTGAATATTCCATTTTTCCGTTTCGATCAGATGCATGGACCGATCCGGGAGGATTTGTTGCAGGCCGCCACCCGGGTGATTGATAGTGGTTACTTTATTCTTGGACCTGAAGTTCATGCTTTTGAGGAGGCCTTTGCCAGCTATTGTGGAGTGAAGCATGCAGTGGGTGTAGGTAATGGTCTTGAAGCCTTACACCTTGCACTTCGAACCTTGGGAGTGGGGCCAGGTGACGACGTGATTGTTCCTTCGAATACGTACATTGCTACGGTCCTGGCTGTGTCCTATACTGGCGCAACTCCAGTATTGGTTGAACCATATAATCATACAGGAAACATCAATCCAGAAGCCATACGAGCTGCGATTACTCCAGCAACAAAAGCGATTATCCCGGTTCATCTTTATGGTCAATCCTGCCAAATGATTGACATTATGGCTTTGGCTGAACGCCATGGAATTTATGTCATCGAAGATAATGCTCAGTCACAGGGAGCGACATGCCAGGGTCGGCGAACAGGGAGCTGGGGTCATCTCAATGCGACAAGCTTTTATCCAGGGAAAAATATTGGAGCCTTGGGCGACGGAGGCGCAATCACAACCCATGATCCGATATTGGAAGCTGACGTGCGAAAATGGAGGAACTATGGATCTGAAGTGAAATATTACAATGAAGTCCAAGGCTACAATAGTCGGTTGGATGAGCTTCAGGCTGCTCTGTTGCTCGTTAAGCTAGCCAGGTTGGACAGTTGGAATGAGGATCGGAAACGACTGGCATCACGATATAATAAGTGCTTGTCTGGAGTTGGTGACATTCAGGTTTTTCAATTGGCAGAAGGTTGTACCTCAGTGTATCATCTCTATCCGATTCGAACAAATCGGCGAGATGAATTGCAAAGTAAATTATCGAAAAGCGGGATAGGCAGTTTGATCCATTATCCAGTTCCCCCTCATCTCCAAAATGCGTATGACAAAAAAGGATGGAAGAAGGGGCAATTCCCCATTGCCGAAAAGCATGCCCAGACGCTATTGTCGTTGCCCCTTTTTCCAGGATTGTCGGATGACGAACAGGATTTCATTATTGAAACAATTCACTCTTTTTTCACATGAAATGGCTATGGTTGACCGGCCTTTTTCTGCTCTTTTCAGTGCCATTAATTTGGAACTGGGATACAGATACGATACCCGTTCATAATGGATTTGGCTGGGATGGAAACATGTATGGTATGTATACTCAATTCCTTCCAGAAGCTATTGAACAGGGTGCAATCAATACCTATCGAATGCAGCGGATGTTGATTCCTGCAGCATTGTATTGGGTGATGAAAGGCGCCGGATTAGAGCGCACTCAAGAACAGGTGATACAGGCATACCGGCTAGTCAATATGTTTTTTGCCGGATTGGCCATCATTGCATTTTTCATGCTAGCCTGGTCGGCACATTGGTTTAATGACACTATTTGGCTTGGGTTTGCAGCGATATTCTTCAGTATGCCCTTCATGAAAATGAGCCTCTTTTATCCGATTTTGGCAGATATACCAGCCTTCGCTATTGGCTTATGGGCAGTATTCTTTTGGGTTAAAGGATGGCGCTTCGCCCTGCTTTTCTCTTTACTGCTTGGTGCTTTTGTCGGTCCAACTATGTGGGTCTATGGGCTACTGCTTTTGCCCGGGTCACTTAAAATGGCAAAGCAAGAAGAACCGGTATTGAACATTTGGTGGGCACTGATTTCACCGATTCTTTTCATGATTATTTGGTTTTGGGTATGGCAATCAACCCCTGGTGTATTTTTCGAACCTCCCAGTTTTTCGCAGTCGGTCAGATTGAATCTGTTGCCTTTCTCCCTTTTGATTGTCCTGGGGTATTTATGGTGGGTTGGTCAACAGGTTCGGACTTTACCTTCTATGCTCAGGCAATTTAAAACAATCCAATGGCTCTGGCTTTTCCCATTTGCAATAGTTATTCTTTTGGTCCAATGGATCATTTACCAGTATGCGGGTGATGAGGAAGTGCCGCAAACAGCACTTTCTTATCTCCATTTACTCGTGCAGCAATCTGTCACTTATCCTGGAGGATTTCTGATTGCACATTTTACCTATATCCCTGGAATTGTCCTTATTGGCCTGTTTGCCAGCCCTTTTGTTCACCGAATCATTCAACAGTTTGGGCCAGGCCCATGGCTTTTAACTGTCGTCACATTAGGAATGGCATTGGGGTCAGAGACACGACAATTGATGCAGGTGCTGCCCTGGATTGTTTTTCTGTTTCTGGTGGTAATTGACAACTATTGGCGATTTAATCCCATTTTGTTGGTTATTATCATCCTTGGACTTTGGCTTGCGGCACCATGGTGGGTTCACTTTGCCACAGAAGCAGGCAATTTGGACGGTCAGTTTCTAATTGAACCGGCACAGCGATATTTTCGATATCATGGTCCATGGATGAATCAGAATACCTGGTTTACTCAAATGTTGAGTTTGGGCGGGGTTGTCGCATTTCTTGCATTAACCTGGCGATTTGGCCTCATCCAAACCATTGGAAGGACTGACTCTTCTGTAAAAAAGAACTTGTAAATGGCACTGATATCCATCATTATACCCTGTTATTTCAACGAGGAGAATATCCCTGTCACCTTTGCGCGTTTACAGGCCATTGAGAATAAGTTACCTGCTGGAACTAGGGTGGAATATCTCTTTGTGGATGATGGATCAGCAGATAAGACGTTAATGGCTCTGCAAAGCTTACAAAAAACTTATCCCGATAAAATTGTAGTAATCAAATTAGCTGGAAATGTTGGCTCATACAATGCGATACTGGCTGGGATGCGTCTTGCTGAAGGAGACTGTTGTACCGTGATATCAGCTGACTTGCAGGATCCTCCTGAATTGATCCCACAAATGTTCGACTATTGGCAACAAGGCCTGAAACTGGTCATGGCCAATCGACAGCGGAGAAAAGAGGGGTTAGTCAAACGGATTCTGGCACAGACATTTCATGGCTTGATCCGTCAATTTGCATTGAAAAACATTCCTCCTGGAGGATTCGATTTTGTCCTTTTTGATCGTACGCTCTGTGAAGAGGTCGTCAACATGAATGAGAAGAACACCAATACATTGTTCCTCTTGCCATGGATGGGGTACCCTTACGTCAGCATTCCTTATGTTCGGCAAGAACGTGAGATTGGAAAGTCAAGATGGACAACATCAAAAAAGGTGAAGCTATTTATTGATTCGTTTATTGCCTTCTCCTTCTTTCCCATCCGTTTGATCAGTTTCAGTGGGCTGTTCTTGGGTGTTTTGGCGATTGGGTATGCCCTCTATATTTTGATTGCCCGGATGATGGGTTTGATCGATGTAGAAGGATGGTCAGCCTTGATGATGGTCATCTTATTTGTTTCTTCGTTCCAGATGATTGCGTTGGGTATCCTGGGCGAATATTTATGGCGAACGCTGGACGCTGTGCGGAAACGCCCCAATTATATTGTGGATCAGATCATAGATAATCGGCAGCAAACTGTCTAATCAATCGTTTGTTTAATCATGACCTGGTTAAAATCATCAGTCGGATGTGAGATGATCCATAAGCCGATGAACATCAACAAACCGTTGACAGCAATTACCAGAAAACCGAGTTTAAATCCTGCAAGCAGGACATCAGACCAAGTATTCAGAACCCACGTCATTACTGGAGCCACTATGGCAAGTGGCAAGACCCATTTGTCTTTAACCTGCCGATTCGTAAGTATACCAAAGGCGAATAAACCAAGGATTGGTCCGTATGTATATCCGGCCACTTCAAATAGTTTCGTAATCACAGCATCATTGTGGATCATGGAAAAGCCCAGAATGACAAGAAAAAGGACGACAGACATAGCCAGGTGGACCCAACGTCGGGTTTGAATCTGACTGGATTCAGAACGCCTGCTTTTCTCCATTCCCAGGAAATCAACGCAAAAAGAAGTCGTTAATGCTGTCAATGCAGAATCAGCACTGGAATAGGCAGCTGCAATCAAGCCAATAATAAATGCGACACCAACAGCAGTTGGTAAATATTGCAATGCCAACATTGGATACAATTGGTCGCTTTTAGCTGGCAAAACAAGTTGTATATGATCTACATAGAGATAAAGTAGGGCGCCCATACTGAGAAACATAAGATTCGCCACCACGAGGACGATGCAGAAAGTGAACATGTTTTTTTGGGATTCACCTAAAGTTCTGCAGGCCAGATTCTTCTGCATCATATCCTGGTCCAGGCCAGTCATGACGATTGTAATCAATGCTCCGCTAAAAAATTGCTTGAAAAAGTTGTTTGGATCTGACCAGCCTCCTGAAAAAGAAAACACGTGGCTGTAATCACTTTCCTTGACCATTGAGAGGGCTTCTAAAGGTCCACCACCTAATTCTCTTCCGATGTAATAAATCGTCAAGCCAACAGCGGAAAGCATGAAAACGGTCTGTAAGACATCCGTGAAAATGATTGTTTGCATGCCATTGTGTTGGGTGTATGTCCAGATGAGAAAAATGCTGATTGCCACCGTCACCCAAAATGGAATGCCCATTGGTCCAAGGACAAACTGATCCAGGACCATGGCCACCAGAAACAAACGAAAAGATGAGCCGATTATCCGGCTCAACAAGAAAAAAGCAGCTCCGGTCTTGTAGCTTGTCGTTCCGAATCGCCTTTCCAAATAACCGTAAATGGTGGTTAAATTCATGCGATAATACAGTGGTAAAAGCACTAGAGCGATCACAGAATATCCCAGTAGATAACCCAGAACGACCTGAAAATAGGAGAAATTGCTGTTCATCCCATCTGTACCTACCACGCCCGGGATGGAAATAAATGTGACCCCGGATAAAGATGCCCCAATCATACCGATCGCAATCCAGATCCAATGTGTTTTGCGACCGGCCAGAAAAAAGGTAGCATTGTCGGTCTTTTTTCCTGTAAAGCGGGAAATCAAAAAAAGGATACCAAAGTATCCGATAATGATCATCCCGATAAGTGAAGGCGTGAGTTGGTTCATAAATTGAGAGGGTGGCATATAAATAGATCAACCAAGGTAGTTGAACAGCCACGAATATAAAAAGGAGCTGAGTAGGTTGACTATTCCTGAATCTTCAAGCCGTAAGCAAGATCACCAGCGTCTCCAAGACCTGGAACAATAAACGCCTTGGCAGTCAATTCTTCATCCAAGGCAGCCAACCAAATATGTGATTTAGGATGCATCCGACGGACAAAATCCAACCCTTCCCGGGCTGCAATAATGGCTGCAAAATGGATCTCTTTTGGGCGGCCAAATGCAGCAAGTGCTTCCACTGTTTTAACCATTGAGGATCCAGTCGCCAGCATTGGGTCGGCCAGAATCAGGATTTTGTCTGTTAGATCAGGGCAAGAGACATATTCGACATTGATATCAAATGTCCCGTCTTTGTGGTGCTTTCGATAGGCACTGATAAAAGCATTTCCTGCCCGGTCAAATGTCCGGTGCATCCCTTGTTGAAAGGGTAATCCAGCTCTCAGGATACAACCAAGAACTACATTGTTTAATGGTACAACAGAAGCTGCCTGACCGAGTGGCGTTTCTACCTGAAGATCTTTGGTAGGTAATGTTTTACTGATTTCATAAGCCATGATCTGACCAATGCGTTCCATATTCGTGCGGAATCGCAACGAGTCGGCTTGAATATGAACATCACGCATCTCGGCAATAAACTGTCCGAGAATAGAGGGTGTATCTGACAGTAAGTGGATCATCGTGGATTCATTCTGTGGTACGGAGCCAAGATAGGTGATTGGTAGACAGTGAACAAGGATGTCGGGTTATCTGAGCCGCTGACCTGGATCATCTTTGTTGTATAGGCCAGATCTCCTGCCATCCTTTCCAGATTTGATCTACCCCGGCCATACTGTTATTGTGTGCTAATGTAGTTAGTTGGCCACTGGTCCTTTGGGTGGTTGAAATCAGGTCATCCAAAAGAAGCTTTGCTTTGGCTGGTGTTAATTTAAGGTAGTGCAGCAAGGTTGTATCCATAACTTGAAACGGAAAAATCCGAAGTTGCCCTGGACGATTGCCAATAAGATCATACCATAAAAACGAATGGGAAGTACCTGCGCGAAAACCTGGTTGATCGGCATAACCCATGCTCCACTCTTCTCTTATCCCATATTCTTCGAGCATTCGAAAAGTTTCAGGTATGGAAAAGCGCAAGTAATGTTGGCGACTGCGGATAGGCAATTGACCGGTTATTTGCTCAAAACGATGGATCTCTTCTGTAAGGCGATCTGGTTCCCTCATTGATTCATATGATGGATGGATGCCAATTTGCATGACTTCTGCACTTGCCCTGATCAAAGACTGGTACTCATTCTGTGACCAGGAATGGTTTCTATCAAAATAACTTTTATCACCAAGCGGAAAGAAAAGCACAGGATCCTGATTCTTCCAGACTTCATAAAGATCATATGGGTCATGCTGAATGCCGTATACTGTGCGCAATCCTTTCCAAAAAACAATTGGCCCTTCTTTAAGAAGATCTCGCATCAGCGTTCTTACCTGTTCAATTGGAGGCTTGTGTAAGTATCGCCAGGCAAAGTCAATGTCATATGTGGCTTGAATAGAGAAAGTATCTTCGTGAACTGACCATTCAGCATATTCCTCAGCGATCAAATTCCTTAAGAGGAGCATCCATTCATCAACAATCGGACGATCTAGAAATTTGCACACATAAGCAAGGCTTTCATAAGCAGGAAAACGACCATGACTATCCGGATGAACGGATCCATATTCTTCCACTCGACTTAAAAACCAGAAGGCCCCAGCCAATATGTCTGCAGGTAATGATGCTTGAGTGTCTGGTTGATAAAATATCCAGGGATGATCATCCTTCCAGACAACATCATTGGGTGACACGTTGTTATGATCACTGAAACCAGAGCTATCTGCGACGATCCAGGGTCTGATGTGTGGGTCAACAGGAGTATAGGCTAGTCGGGGACCAGACCACTCGAGAGCCATTTTTTCGTCAGTTGTCAGAAGATATGTTTGCTTCCAACAATCGCAGATGATCCAGTCTAGAATATAGTTCAGTCTGGGATGGTCAATGTGAGAGAAAACAAGGATATCCGGTTTATTCATGGATCAATTTCAACTCCAGATGGAACAGAACTGGAAATATCCTTAATTTTAATCATTCAATGCATATGCCACCGACAATAACTATGGATTTTCGCCGCCTTATGGCCAGTGTGATACTGATCCTGGTTGGATGTTCAGTCCATAGTCAGGTCACGCTGCAACCCAAAGCAGAGGTGCCATCCCAAGTCGGCATTCTGTATAATAAGGAGGGAGTGCTGACCTATCGTATTCATCCCCGGGGGATGACATTTGGCTGGTACAGGGGAAAGATAAAGACCTATTACAAGACAACCTATTACGGCCTGGAACTCGGCTATATGCGTCATCATAAGGAGACCCGGCAAAGCAATGACCTTGCGGCAGTTTTTCGTGGTGAAACGCCAAGACCTTATGTCTATGGCAAGCGGAATAGTTTTTATGTACTGCGAGGCGGATACGGTGTAAAGCGGTATTTTTCGGAAAAAGCAAAGAGAAAAGGATTGGCCGTCGGTTATAGCTATCAAGGAGGGCTGACCTTGGGTATGCTGAAACCATATTATTTGCGGCTGGTTGAGCGTCAGGACAATAATAGTTACGTCGTAGTCACTAAGAAATATTCAGAAGAAGATAGAGAGTTATTCCTTGATCCCTACAGCATTTACGGGGGTACATTTTTTACTACAGGATTGAGTGAAATGTCTTTTGTCCCAGGCGTTCATGGCCAGGTGGCAGCCCACTTCGCATTCGGTGCTTTTGATGAGTATGTGATGGCCATTGATGCCGGCCTCTTGGTAGATGTTTTTCCCAGAAATGTGCCGATTATGGTTGAAGACAATAAACCTTACTTCTTCAACCTCTTTCTAACTTTGCACATCGGTAAACGATCTTAAGTACATGCTAGAACTTCCAATAGTTGAACCTCGCAGGAAAAAGCCGGATTGGCTCCGTGTCAAATTACCGACAGGTGAGAATTATCGCATGGTTCGTGAAATTGTTGATGATCATCGGTTGCACACGATTTGTCAAAGCGGTAATTGTCCCAATATGGGTGAATGTTGGGGTGCGGGAACAGCAACCTTCATGATCCTGGGAAATACATGTACTCGATCCTGCTCTTTTTGCGCCGTCAAAACGGGACGGCCCAATGAATATGATGAAGATGAACCTCGCCGTGTAGCAGAAGCCATTCGGCTGATGGGCGTCAAACATGCAGTGATCACGAGCGTCAATCGAGATGAACTCAAGGACAGGGGTGCAGAAATTTGGTATCAAACTGTTCGCCAAATCAAAGAAAGTTCGCCAACTACCACGATCGAGACATTGATACCGGATGTTAAAGCTAATTGGGATGCATTGGATCGGATGATCAATGCAGGACAAGAAGTGATCAGTCATAACATGGAAACGGTGAAGCGCTTGTATCGTCTGGTTCGACCTCAAGCTAAATATGAGCGTAGCCTTGAACAAATTCAACGTACTAAAGATGCTGGCCATCGGACCAAATCAGGCATCATGGTTGGCGTCGGAGAGACGCCTGAAGAGGTGGTTGCTATCATGGAAGATTTGGTCCATCATGGATGTGATATCCTGACCATTGGCCAATATCTTCAGCCGACAAAAATGCACCTGGATGTTGCGGAGTATGTCCACCCAGACCAATTTGCGGAGTACAAAGAACTGGGCCTGAAACTCGGCTTGATGTACGTCGAAAGCGGCCCTCTGGTTCGTTCAAGCTACCACGCTGAACGGCATCTTCTCTAGCCTGGCACAAGCGGTTTACCAACCCATTGCGGTCATGATTTTATCATATATAGCTGTGTTGTCATAAATGCCCTGGAATAATTCCGATCCAGGTCCATATGCGAAAACAGGGATAAGATCAGCAGTGTGTCCCTTTGTTGTAAATGCTGTCTTCAAGTCATTCATTGATGAACTCTCGAGAATAGAAT
This sequence comes from Lewinellaceae bacterium, assembly GCA_024642625.1. Classification (GTDB taxonomy): domain Bacteria; phylum Bacteroidota; class Bacteroidia; order Chitinophagales; family Saprospiraceae; genus JAGNXB01. The sequence goes on along the minus strand of JAHEAU010000005.1, from coordinate 25,937 downwards.
AGCCTCCAGTCTCATGGTCTGCAGTAACGATGACCAAAGTCCCGGGAGTCTGGATTGCAAAATCCAATACCCGGCCAATAATCTGATCAAATTCAAGCATTTCTGAAATAATGTACGGGCTGTCGTTGGCATGACCGCCCCAGTCAATTTGTGAGCCTTCAACCATCATGAAAAATCCCTTCTCCGATCGATGTTGGAGATGCGAAATCCCAACCGACGTCGCTGGTAAAAGGTAGTCTCGCCCTCCTAGAGCAGGCAGGGGATCCTCATTGGCAGTAAAAAAGCCAAACGGTTTTTCAGGGTCTGGATCAATATGATCAATATCATCATTGAAATAGTCCTGAATAACATACCCTTCTGAACGCAATTCGGCACAGAGATTTCGACCATCAGACTCGCGATTCTGGAAAAACTTCAATCCTCCTCCGACAAAAAAATCAATCCCCGATCCTGGAAATGCTGCAGCGATTTCTTCATAATTTCTGCGATATTTATTGTGAGCTATAAAGGCCGCCGGAGTAGCATGGACGATGGTCGAACTGACGACCATTCCGGTTGCTAGACCGTGATCCTTGGCCACTTCCATAATCGTTTTACAAGGAATGGTATCTGCATCATCCCCAATGGCTCCGTAGTACGTTTTCTTGCCACAAGAGAATGCAGTTGCACCTGCTGCAGAATCAGTTACCAGCTTATTATAGGCATGTGATTTGTGCAATCCTATCTGCATGAATCGCTCCAATTCAAGGTGATTGTTATTGCTGTACATCCCGGCTGTGATCTGCGTCAATCCCATGCCGTCACCGATCATCAAGATGATATTGGTCGGATGCGAAGTCTCGGTCTTTACTTGTGTCGGTTGGTCAGGAATATGCCGGGCCGTGTTACATTGTGTCAGACTCAAAACCAGCACAAAACATAGAAAGAGGATCTGCCAGAATTTCATTTGTCAAAGGTAGATGCATCACATTCAATATCGACCTCTGACGCCAAGAATTAACATAAATATTATGTACCATCAGAATGTACATTTCAGAGTGCGGGACATGACTATGAATGATTCAAGATGTACCGTTTTCCAGGTAAAGACCGGATAATACCTTTGAATTCCATACTGAGTAAAATGGATGAAATGGCACTTGGCGGCATTTGGAGCTGGAAACCCAATTGGTCTATCAGCATTTCCGGATTTGTCGAAAGTGTTGATACGACAGCCTGTTCATGTGGTTCAAGTTCTTGAAATAAATCGGCCTGGCAACCACCACCTGTGTTTTTACCAGATGGCTCCCACCGCATCATTTCAATCAGGTCTTCAGCATGTTCCAGTAAATGGGCCTTATGACGCTTGATCAATTGATGGCATCCTTTTGAATGTGTATCCTGGACTCGGCCCGGGATTGCAAAAACATCTTTGTTATACCGATTGGCATATTCAGCAGTGATCATTGACCCACCTTTTTCTTTGCTTTCTACGACAACAAGGGCATCACTCAATGCGGCAATAATGCGATTGCGCATTGGGAAATTTTCCCTGTCAGGAATGGTCGAAAAGGGAAATTCGGTCATAATGCCATTGTCACCAGTCATTTTTTGTACAAGACTTCGATGGGCAGCAGGATAAATTGTGTGTAATCCATGGCCCAAAATCCCTAAAGTTGGGATGCCATGGGCTAATGCAGCTTGGTGAGCTGCACTATCAATTCCATGCGCAAGGCCACTGACAATCATTACTTGATACGGAGCTAGCGCCTCAATCAGGTCCTGGGCGTGTACCCGACCAGCAGGGGAGGGCGATCGCGTGCCAATAACACCAACGATACGACGGTGGTGAAGATCGGGATTTCCACGTATGTAGATGACCAAAGGGGATTCATCAAAAAAACCAAGCCGTTGTGGATAGCGTGCATCCAGATAATGAATGCCTTGTATGCCTTCCTTTTCCAGAATACCGATTTCCCGTTCTGCATAACGTAAACAGGACGAGTCATGAATATTGCGTGCGATCAGCAGACCAATTTGAGGTATTCTTGCTAAATCGCGTATTGACGTTCGAAATACAGCTTCTGGACTTCCGCAATACCCGACAAGTATACGGCCAAGGATGGGGCCCACCTTGGGCACCTGACTTAATGCGATCAGATGGAACAGCTGTTTATCCACCCGACAAATATAAAACAAAATGTGTCAAATTGGCCACTGTCAATCAAAATTTCAAAAACATATTTTTCATGAAATCCTGCTCCAAGATTGATTATATCTTTTGGTTTCCTGGAGATGACGTTTGAGGGGTAAATGTTCCGGAGCTTCGAGGTGTTCATCCGCATCTACGATTTTTGCCGCAACTGTCCGGGCTGTCTGTAGGATCTGGCCATCCTCCCGTAGATCCGCAATCTTTAGACCCTGGATCCCACTTTGGCGGGTTCCTTCCATGTCTCCCGGTCCACGTAATTTTAAATCAACATCAGCAATTTCAAACCCGTTGTTTGTTCGACACATAGTCTGCAAACGGATTCGAGCGTCATCAGATAATTTGCCGTTTGTCATCAGGATACAATAGGATTGATCTGCACCTCTGCCAACCCGACCACGCAACTGGTGAAGCTGTGACAATCCGAATCGCTCCGCATTTTCTATGATCATCACACTTGCATTGGGCACATTTACACCAACTTCAATGACCGTTGTTGCCACCATGATCTGGGTTTCCCGATCGAGAAATCGTTTCATTTCCATCTCCTTGTCTGCACTTGGCATTCGACCATGGACAACACTGATTTGGTATTGTGGACGAAGAAATTCGCGTTGGATAGCTGCCAAGCCCTCTTCCAGGTTCAGAAGGTCAAGTGTAGCTGATTCTTCTATCAATGGATACACAACGTACACTTGACGGCCGGCAGCAATTTGTTCCTTCATAAAGCCAAATAACCGTAGCCGTTTGTTTTCGTACCAGAGTTCCGTTTTAACAGGTTTCCTTCCTGGTGGTAGCTCATCAATGATTGATACATCGAGATCACCGTAAATCGTCAAAGCGAGCGTCCTTGGAATAGGTGTTGCCGTCATGACTAACACATGGGGAGGGTAAGGTTTGCTCTTTTTCCATAATGCTGCGCGTTGAGCTACACCAAATCGATGTTGTTCATCCGTAATTGATAGGCCCAATTTTGAAAAGACAACGGGATCTTCCAGAACAGCATGGGTGCCGATCAGGAAATGGAGATGGCCATCTGCTAAATACTGGAGAGTAAGCTTGCGTGCTTGCCCTGTAATACTACCCGTTAATAACCCGATCCTGATTCCCATTCCTGTGACAAGTTCTTTCAAGGATTGAAAATGCTGTTGAGCAAGAATTTCGGTTGGCGCAACCAGGCAAGATTGGTATCCATTGTCCAAGGCAATCAACATAGCCATGAGGGCGACTACGGTTTTTCCGGAGCCGACGTCACCTTGCAGAAGCCGATTCATTTGAATACCAGCGCCAAGATCACGCCGTATTTCCCTGATCACGCGTTTTTGTGCCTCGGTCAAAGAAAACGGAAGGTATTTGGAATAGAATTGGTTTAGATGCTCGCCGACTTCATCGAAGACATAACCCACCAACTCATTGTTCCGATGTTTCTTGGATAACAGAAGCTCGAGTTGGAGGAAAAAAAGCTCCTCGAATTTCAACCGTTTGCGTGCTGCTTCAAGGGCATTTGCGGAAGTCGGGAAATGAATCGTTCGAATGGCTTCAGCCCGTCCTGGAAGTCGAAATGACTCGAGGATATGATTTGGTATTGTTTCCGGGATTAAGGCTGGACTCAATCGAGGAAGAATCATCCGCATCAACTTCCGAATGCCTTTCGTATCCAACCCTTTTTTACTCAAACCTTCTGTACTCGAATAGACAGGATCATAGGTGAGTTGACTGGTTGTCGATTCAACCCGCTGAGGTTCCATTTCGGGATGTACCATCGTTGCTTTTCCTCTGAATCGTTGGACTTTTCCATAAGCGGTATACGTTTGCCCCGGTTGGAGGACGCTTTCAATCACCTTTCCGCTTTTAAACCAAACCAATTCAAGAGTGCCAGATTCATCTCGTAAATAGGCGATCAACCGTTTTTTATGACTATGCCCCTCATACTGGAACGGACTTAAAACGCCTTGTACCAATGCGATGTCAGGATTTGTTAGCACGTCTTTTATACTCCGGATCAGGGTTTTATCGACGTATCGATATGGGTAGTGCTCCAGAAGGTCACCTACTGTAACAATACCCAGTTCCGACCGCAGAAGGGCTGCTTTGATTCCGCCTAGTCCGGGAAGTGTACTGACCGGTTCTGCTAAAAATGCCAACGATTCATTTCTTTGGTCCAAAAGTACATCTATGCAATGGAAGACAACTTAAGTAGTCCCCAACCTTCCTCCTTCCCATAGAATTCATCCTATCTTTGCGGAAACGATTCCACGTGCCCACAATCCGACAAAAACAAGTAGCCGAACTCGTCCGGCGGAACTTCAGCACCATTTTGCTTGAGCAGGGGCAGTATATTTTTGGCGACGCACTTGTTACAGTGACTGAGGTCCAAATGTCTCCAGACCTCCTACTGGCAAAAGTCTACCTCAGCATTTACAATACCGAAAATAAGCAGGCTGTGTTGCTGATGATGGAAGACCAACACCAGGAACTGCGTCAAAGCCTGGGTCGGCGAATGCGGAAGCAAGTGAGGCGAATTCCTGATATGATTTTTTATATCGATGACACGCTGGATGAAATGGAGCGGGTAGACAAACTCTTTAAACGTTTGGAAGCTACCAATCAAATGGGTATCACCCCCGAGTCAACACAAGAAGAAGAGTAATTTTTAAATTCCGACAGTAGCCAACTACTTGCCTCCGCAAACTTGATTTAGCCTTGGGCAGGTACTTGCATTTTGGGATATGGTACGCCGAGATTGAGCAAAAATTTAATGCCCATCTCATTCAATCGTACCGAAGTAGTCAGAATGTCATTTTCATAGAATCGAAGATAGGTACAACCCTGTGCAAAGTGAAGTTCGGACATGGCCACAGTTTCGCCTTTTGATACATAAAAAATGCGGGCTATTGCAGGGCAATCCCAGGAAAGAGGTACTGGCTTAGATGCATCCATTTGCTGGAATGCAGACCGGATAGCGGGCGGATCAGTCATGGCCATACTGATATCCAGATTGAAAAAGATATAATCGATATTGGTCACAACAGATGCCAGGCTATCCAGCCAGTGCTGCGGGGTTTCTAAAAATGTTCCAGCACCCATATCATCGCCAATTTCTGCTGGTTTGACTATTGTCGTTTGTTGAGTTGCCGGTACATCAGAACAACCTGTAAGGACCAGGAAACTGAATGTTAAAATGCCAAGTAATGCCTTCATAAATCAAAATGTATAGAGATACTGTAAGGTTAGGAAAAATCCGCGTAATGAGTTTACATTTAGAGCCTGCTGGTCGTTGAATAATAGATTGATTGAACTGGTATATCGGAAATGAAAACTGTGATGGGCAGATGAATGATAGCCGGCACCAATCAACCAACTTACATCATTTGAGTTGAACAAATTTTCTTGCCCTTCGAATGGATTGTTCACAGCACGCCCTCGGAAAAGCCTTCCATATGCCAGTCCAGCTTGAAAATCCATTCGGAAGAAGGAGGTCTTATCGACTTCTATTTCCCAATCCTTATAATGGAAGATAATCGGCACCTCAATGTAGTTGAGATTTATTCTGCTGAGAAGCTCGGAATTATCCAATGAAAAAGAAGACTGAGCACCTCTTTGACTGTAGAGTATGTCCATACTGACATCGATTCGAGGTTGGATGATCGTATTGATACGAAAACCCAAATTCAATCCTGCTTTGCGGTACCCCCAGAGGTCATCACCAGTAATTTGGCTGGCATTAAACCCCAAAAGGATGCCGGCCTGGAAACGCCTATCTTGAGCAGATGAACTTGCTACAACCATCAGAAAGAGGAATGTGATGGCACAAATGCGGATAACCGGAGAAAAATTCGTCATGATGAGAAGCCGTTATATCTTTGCGAAGGTACATGTCCTCACGTCCACAAATGAAACCTACAGTCTCTAATCTAAAAAAGCTCGAAGACCTCTTTAAAGAGTTGACCTATACGGTACGCTATGAAAAGGGTAATTTTCAATCGGGCTATTGTCTTGTCGAGCATCGCAATGTGGTGGTTGTCAACAAGTTCTTCGATACGGAAGGTAGAATCAACACACTCATCGATATTCTGCTCAATCTTGAAGTGGATGCTTTGTCATTAGACGACAAATCACGTGATTTTCTTCAATCAGTGATCCGTAAGGCTGCTGTTTCCTCTGAAGAAACATGATCCGGGCAACATTCCTGGGCACTGGCACATCACAGGGCGTACCCGTCATTGGGTGCGAATGTTTGGTTTGCAAATCTCCACAGGCCCGGGATAAGCGTTTGAGGTCCTCGTTATTTGTAGCATATGACGAAACACATTTGGTTATCGATGCAGGTCCAGATTTCCGTCAGCAAATGCTTCGCGCTGGTGAACAGCGCCTGGATGCTATCCTTTTGACCCACGAACACAATGATCATGTAGCTGGTCTGGATGATGTCAGACCGTTTAATTTTCGACAGCATAGGGATATGCCTATTCTCGCTGAACCCCGTGTTCTAAGTGAAATCACAACCCGGTTTGCTTATGCTTTTGCCGAGGTGCCCTATCCAGGAGCGCCCCGTTTTAATCGAATACCGATTGCTTTGGACCAACCATTTTTCGTTGGAAAGCAACCCATAACACCCATTCGTGTGTGGCATGGTCAAATGCCCGTTCTTGGATTTAGGCTGGACGAGCTCACTTATATTACGGACGCAAAATCCATTTCTGAAGAAGAGCTCGAAAAGATTAGGGGGACCAAAGTGCTTATTTTGAATGCCCTCCGTCAAGAACCACATTCTACTCATCTCCATTTGGATGCGGCTATTGAATTAGCACAGGAAGTAGGAGCAGAGCAGACCTATTTCACCCATATCAGCCATTCTCTGGGAACCTACCAGTGCGTCTCTGAAATGTTACCAGAAGGGTGTTTCCTTGCGTATGATGGTCTGACCATCATGATTTGATTCTGGGTTCGCGCGAACAACCGAATCCGATTTCGTGCGTTTCTCTTTAAACCTCGCCCTTATGAGTCTTACCACTGGTGAACGATTTCCAAACAGGCTGATCACCACGGCAAGTCCATATCTTTTGCAACATGCTCACAATCCAGTAGATTGGTTTCCTTGGGGGCCCGAAGCGCTCGATAAGGCAAAACGTGAAGACAAACCCATACTTGTCAGTATTGGTTATTCGACCTGTCATTGGTGCCATGTCATGGAACGGGAATCCTTTGAGGATGATGTTGTGGCAACACTGATGAACCGCCACTTCATCAATATTAAAGTCGACCGTGAAGAACGACCTGATATCGATCAGTTGTATATGGATGCCGTACAAATGATCAGTGGTTCAGGAGGGTGGCCACTGAATTGTTTTTTAACTCCAGATGGACGGCCATTCTATGGAGGGACCTATTTCCCTCCACAACCGATGGGCAACCGGCCATCCTGGTCTCAAGTCCTTCAACATCTGATCAACCTGTATAGAGAAAAGAGAGATGTGGTGGAATCGCAGGCCGATCGATTGATTCAGGCTGTGCGTGACCAGCAAACCAGACACTTTAAAGATGGATCGGATGGTGAGCCTCACAATCACGCTCTGACACGGAAATCCATTGATCACATTGCAGATCAAATTTTGGAAGACCGGGATAAAAATTTTGGAGGTTTCGGTCCAGCTCCAAAGTTTCCGCGAACAATGTCTCTGGAGTTTTTATTGGCATATAGCTCATATTCTGGTCGGAGGGATGCCACAGATCATGTGCTGTTCAGTCTGGAGAAGATGGTTCGAGGAGGGATTTATGATCAGATTGGAGGTGGAATGTCGAGATATGCCACGGATCCAGCCTGGCTGGTTCCCCATTTTGAGAAAATGCTGTACGACAATGCCTTTCTCATTGACCTGTTGAGCAAGTGGTGCCGACTTCAACCTAATCCTGAGTTCGAGCAAGTGGTTCGAGATACGATTCATTGGGCAAACCTGGAATTGTCTCATCCATTGGGCGGTTTTTACTCTGCCTTGGATGCCGACTCGGAAGGTGTTGAAGGCAAATTCTATGTTTGGGACATTGAAGAATTTACGTCACTAGCTGGTGAACATTCTGAATTATGGTCTAGATATTTAGATGTAACACTTGATGGCAATTGGGAAGGTGCTGCGATACTCCACCGACGATGGGATGATGATACCTTTGCCAAAGATCAGGACGTGGATAAACAATGGTTACGACACGAATGGAGAAATTTCAGATCCACGTTATTTGAAGCACGAAGTTCCAGAGTTCGACCCGGTTTGGATGATAAAATCATTCTCTCATGGAATGCGCTGATGATTGATGCTTGTCTTTCAGCTTACCGGACCTTTGGTGACCCTGGCCATTTACTTCGTGCACATAGAGCCGTTGGCTTTATCAAACAACACATGCAAAATGAAGACGGATCTTATTTGCGGATTTATGCAGGAGGGAAGGCGTATCAATCCGCCTTTTTAGAAGATTATGCTTTTCTGCTCCGGTCACTCATCCATTTGCTGGAAATCAATTATACCGATGAAGATTGGAACGAGATTCACCTATTGACAGACTCGACCATTGAGACATTTTATAATCCGCCCATAGGTGCGTTTCGTAGTTCGTCTGCCGATGAACTTCAGAGTATGATCATTGATACTTACGATAGTGCACTCCCAAGTGGCAACGCTATTATGGTAGAAGTGCTCGATAAAGTCCATGCCTTGTCTGGAGACAATACGTATGGTCACATTGCCGAACGACTTCGAATGTCGATTTCAGCGAGTGTTGAACGTTTCCCGTCATCGTTTGCTCAATATGCGCAGAGTATAATGACTTCTGTGTTTGGACATCGTGAGATCGTGGTAACTGGACCAGATTACAAAAGGGATCTGAGTATGCTCCAGGCCAGATATTTGCCGGGTACATTGATCATTGGTTCTAATCAGGAGAGCCATTCGGCGCTGTTGAGGGATAGAGTCATTCCGGGAATGACATATCTTTATCTTTGTTGTAATCAGAGTTGTCAACTGCCGGTCTCATCGGTTGAGAAACTAGTCCAGCAACTATGAATTGGAAGAATAATTTGAATGTCAATAGATTTTACTACCTGCTGATCTGGCTTGTTTCAAGTTTAGCAGTTCGATCGGGTATGGCCCAGCAACTCCCTCAGTTTGCCTTGACACCCTGGTCAATTGTGGAGATGAATCCGGCCGCTACCGGTATCGGAGAAGATGTCATATTTAGTGGCGCAGCGAGGCGGCAATGGAACTCATTACCAGGTAGTCCTTCAGGTTATCACGTGAGTGGTCAAATGCCCTTTGCAGCATTTCAATCAGGGTTTGGCGTTTCGTTGATCCAGGACCAAATCGGGGTACTTACAAATTTAGAAGCCACGTTGCTTTACGGTTACCATTTTCCTATCAGTAGTGCTTGGACGATGCATGCGGGTCTTGCTGGGGGTTTTCTCCAGTCTGGTCTAGATGGAAGTGCGATCCGTACACCCGATGGTCAATATCAAAATGGGGGAGTTGATCATCAGGATGGTAAATTGCCTACAGGTAGCGTAAATGCCTTGAGTCCCTTATTCCATTTTGGCGCCATGATTTCGGATGATCAATGGCAATTTGGCGGATCCTGGCGCTATGCGCAGGGAGGGCAGTTATCGTATTCTGGATCGGATGTCAAATCCAGTATGCAGTTGAAGCCTCATTTTGTTTTTCATGGTAGTTGGAAAGGAGATTTTGGTGACCTCGAAGTATTTCCAACGACATTCTGGACGACGGATTTATCCCAATGGCAAGCGACAACCCAGTGTTTCCTGACTTGGCGGGAGCGGTTTATTGTCGGTGGGGGATATCGCGGATGGAAAGGAGCCACCCAAGATGCATTATTGTTAACAGCAGGAATTCATGTTTCGGATCGGTTTTTGATCATGTATGTATATGAGTCTGGGTTGTCGGCAATCAAGCAAGTGCATAACGGAAGCTTTGAATTGATGATCCAATATCGAATACCGACGGGCTTTAATAAGGGAAAATTGCCAGGCATCATTTATAATCCTCGCTTTTTATAGTGATTGATTAAGGAATTATTAACTTTATCCGTCTTAAAGGGCAATAGGGATTCTGGTGTCACGTTTGCTTTTTGACTAATAAGTTCACCTTTGTGAATCTTTTTTTGATTTCTTTATGAATCCGGCTATATTTACGGCCAGTTTTTAAGTAACGACCTATTCAATACCAGGTAAAATTCGGGTGAAGGACATGAAAAAACTTATCAAAGTTTTCGCTGCCCTGAGCATCTTATTATATATAAGTGCTTGTGGCTCTAAGGAAAGTGGGCAGCTTGTCGGCGTGATGGACCGGCCGTCTTGGCAGGGAATTAACCCCTACGGGATGGTTTATGTGCCTTCCGGTACTCTACACATAGGCTCAGGAGATGAAGACATCAGCCGGACATTTGTCCAGCGGCCGAAGTCGATTTCAATCGTTGGTTTCTATATGGACGATACTGAAATCACAAACAATGAATACCGTCAGTTTGTGAATTGGGTGCGAGATTCTGTCGCACTAACCTATATGGATGCTTATATTGAGAACGCAGACGGTTCTCAAAGTATTGATTGGGAATATGAGATTGATTGGGAAGATGAAGCCGTTCAGGATGTTTATTATCAGGGAAATGATCGATTTGCGGGTAAACGTGAATTGAACGTTCAGAAATTGGTTTATGATTATGAGTGGCTTGACTGGAAAGGTGCTGCTGCCGATCGTGGCGAGTCTCCACGGACTTCATTTATCAAGAAAGACAAGGTGAAGATCTATCCCGATACAATGGTATGGATCAGAGATTTTGCGTATTCATATAACGAACCTTATACACGAAATTACTTCTGGCATCCAGCATTTGATGACTACCCAGTTGTCGGTGTAAACTGGAAAATGGCCAAAGCCTTCTCTTTCTGGAGAACGAAATTGTGGAATCAGTATCGCGCTGCAGAACGTGGTGAAGTGAATACGGAAGAATTCCGCTTGCCTACGGAGACGGAGTGGGAGTATGCTGCTCGAGGTGGCAAAGATCTTGCACCATATCCATGGGGGGGTATGTACCTGCGCAACGCAAAAGGTTGCTTACTTGCCAACTTCAAACCTGGTCGCGGTAATTATCCAGAAGATGGTGGCTTGTATACTGTCCGTGGAGATGCTTATTTCCCAAATGATTACGGCTTATATAATATGTCTGGAAATGTCAGTGAATGGACGGAAACTGCTTTTTTTGAAAATGCAATATCCTTTTATCATGACTTGAACCCGGACATCAAGTATGACGCTGCTGCAGATGATCCTGAAGCAGACAAACGGAAGGTAATCCGCGGAGGATCTTGGAAGGATGTTGGGTTCTTCCTTGAGACAGGAACACGCAACTGGGAATTTCAGGATAGCACAAAATCATATATTGGTTTCCGTTGTGCATTGACATTCCTTGGACGTTCGATTAACGATTTTTAAGATGACAGGTGGAAAAGCAATCGCTTTTCCACCTGTTTCATTTTCTTTAGGAAAACATCCTTGAATGGCTTTCCTTATGACTATATTGGCTTACTCTTTACTCTGAATAGTAAACACGTTTCGCTTAACCAAACAAAATGCTTTAGACAATGGGCTTGCAAAGTTCTCTTAAAACCTCTGGGTTCAAGTACTTAAAGAACCTTATTATCGGTGTTGGTGCCTCAGTTGTACTGCTTGGTGCTCTTTTTAAACTCGAAAGCTGGGAATATGCCAGTGAGATGCTGATTCTTGGTCTCTCAACGGAAGCCTTTATATTCCTTTTCCTTGGTCTTATTGGTCCAGAGAAGGATTATTATTGGGAAAAACTCTATCCTGGATTAGACAACTACAACAGTAAAATCGCACCCCTTACTGCAGGTGAAGGCGCAGATGCTCATCCTTTGGATGGAGAAGTTGTCGAAAGACAATTGGGAAGCATGGTGACTGAATTACAATCCATGTCCAAGAGCCTGGGTGCATTGAAAGCATTGCAGGAAGTTGACTTCGCAGGTGCGAAAGATCAGATCAAGGCAATGGGTGGATTCTACAAGAATATGTCCGATGCTATGGCCAATCTTTCTGATTCACTGGAGGATACCAAAGCTTATAAGGAGCAGCTATCTGCTTTGAATAAGAATCTCGGTTCGCTCAATTCAGTGTATGGAAATGTGCTTAATGCCATGTCCAACATCGGCAAATAAGCCGTTTGGAAACCGTTCCTTTCACCTAACGAGCAAACAGAAATTTTATGTCCATTCCAAAGGAACCGCGGCAGTTGATGATCAACTTGATGTACTTGGTGCTGACAGCTTTGTTGGCACTGAACATCTCCGCGGAAGTTATGAACGCCTTCTTTACGCTAAATAAAGGTATCGCTCAATCAAACGTCATCGTTGAGAATACTAATGCAACATTGTTGACAAATATCGACAAACAAGCTCAAGCGTACAAGAACGAGGTCAATGACAAATGGCTTGCACAAGCCCAGGAAGTCAAAACGACCGCTGATGAATTCTACAATTATGTTGAAGACCTGAAAAAGGAGCTCTTTGCAGCTGCTGGCGGGCCTTCCGAAAAGGATCCGTCCAAGCCTGTAAAAATCAAGGACAAGGATGTGACCACTCGACTTTTAGTCGGTTTAGATGGGAAACAAGGTAAAGGGTTTGAACTTGAGAAGAAAATCAGGGAAACTCGTGAAAAACTTTCAGGTCTCGTCAATAATGATGCAGCCGTTGTGTCTGCTATGCCTTTGGCAATTGATGATGAAGCTGTAAAGCTTTCAGATAAGCCGAACTGGACAGAATACAACTTTAAGCAGATGCCAGTTGCAGCTGTTTTTCCAATTCTGACCAAATTTCAAAATGATGCGCGTGCTTCTTCTACGACCGCACTCAATTTCATTTTGGGTAAAGTAGCAGGTGAAGACATCAAGTTCGATGCGTTCGAACCTGTTGTATCTGCAGTTAAAGGATATGTGATCAAGGGCGAACGTTATTCTGCTGATGTCTTCCTGAGTGCATTCAGTACCTCAGCAGGAGACAACACGCGAATCCTTGTCAATGGTGCAAACCTCCCTGTAAAGGCAGGTAAAGCAACATATGAAACAGGAACTTCGCAGATCGGTGCCAAATCCTACAACGTTGAGATTCAGGTAATGAACCCTCTGACCAAGGAAGTGAAGTCGTATAAAAAGACTTTTGAATACGAAGTTGGTGAACGAAGCGTTACAGTTTCAGCCGACAAAATGAATGTATTCTATATTGGTGTTGAGAACCCGATTTCGGTATCAGCTGCTGGAGCTTCTTCTAATGATATTCAAGTGACTGTCAATGGAGGAGGTGCTACAATCAAAAAGGTTGGCTCCGCCAATTACATGATTGAAGTGAAGACACCTACGAATGAATGTATGGTGAATGTGTCAGCTCCTGGTATTGGACTGAAAGATTCGAAGTTATTCAGGGTCAAAAGGATCCCTGATCCAGTCGCTCGTCTTGGAAAAGAAAGCTCTGGATTGATGGGTAATGGAGAGTTCAAAGCTCAGGCTGGTGTTGGTGCATTTCTGGACAACTTTGACTTTGAAGCGGTTTGCCGCGTTCAAAGTTTCACGTTGACTCGTGTACCTCCTCGTCAGGATCCTATCGTTGCTGAAAATGAAGGAGCTCGTTACCAAACTCAAGCTGAAAACTTGGTGAAGGCTGCTAAGCCTGGTGACGTTTATTATTTCGATGATGTGAAGGCTCGTTGTCCTGGAGACTCTGCTGGCCGGAAGATCAACTCGATGGTATTTAAGATTCGCTAATTAATAAGTTGCGTTAGCATGAAGTTGCTGTTCAAACAATTTTTGGGTGTATTTATCCTTCTGCTTGCAGGTGGTGCATTGTTCGCCCAGACTCCAGAGGTAATCCGTACTGAATCCAGTGATCCAGCACCGAAAACACCTTTGGATGGTGTCGTCGAAAAAACGTTGACCACTGAGAAAAGGGTGCTCCCCTATGCTCCTGTGCGTGAAGCGGATTATTACTGGGAAAAGCGCATCTGGCGGGTCATTGATACCCGTGAAAAGATGAACCATCCCTTCATTAATCCGGATATGCGTTTCTTCACCATTCTTCTGGATGCCGCTATTAACGGTGAAATCACTGTATATAGCACAGAAGATGATCGTTTTACTCGTCCCCTTCATCCGGAAGAGGTGGCAGGTATCGGTAGCAAAGTCGATACGGTCATTACCTTCGACCCGGAAACTTATGAAGAGATCGTTCAAATCGTCAACAACGAATTGAATCCCGATGATGTTAAACGGTTCCGTTTAAAGGAAGTTTGGTATTTCGATAAGGAAAAATCTGAAGTCCGTTCACGGATTCTTGGTATTGCTCCTTTGATGAACAGCTATGATGATAACGGGAATTTCCGATTTGAACTTCCACTGTTCTGGGTCTACTATCCGGATGCTCGGTACACGTTAGCTCAACATCTTGCGTTTCGTACCGGAAATGATGCTAGTCCTTTGACTTGGGAAGATATCATGGAGATGCGTTTTTTTTCCAGTTATGTAATTAAGGAACGAAATGTTCTTGATCGCCGATTGGAAGACATTTACTCCGGATTAGATATCCTCATGGAAGGTGAGAAGATCAAACAGGATATTTTTAACTACGAGCATGACCTATGGTCATTCTAATGAGTTAACATCTTAATGGATATACTAAGGCCGGATGAACTTCATCCGGCCTTTTTTATTGCCGTTATTCCTGCTGTTGATTCTATCTTCATTGTTGTTGTATTTACCTTTAACTTATGAAACATTCGGACAGTTCAATCTTTGTTTTCGCGGCTATTGTTGCAATGTTCTTTATCCTCAGTAGTTGTTTGAAGGAGCCCTCAGTTTATATTGGTTCTGATGTTTCTCTTTCATTTTCCGTTGACACACTTCGATTTGATACGGTGTTCACAACTCAAGGTTCCTCAACTCGATTAGTTAAACTTTTCAATCCGAAAGATCAAGCAGTACGGATTTCTGAGATCCGGTTTAAAAGCGAAGTCTCCCCTTTTTTTAGAATGAATGTTGATGGAATTTCTGGCGATTCGTTTCATGATGTAGAAATCCTGGCCAAGGATAGTATTTACTTATTTGTAGAGGTAACTATTGATCCAGATCAACCCGTTTCTGTTAGTCCGTTCATTGTTTCTGACGCTATAGTTCTGATTACAAACGGAAATACTCAACAGATCATTCTTGAAGCATGGGGGCAAAACGCTATTTATATTCCCAATAACTCAAATTCCAAAGGGTTGGCACTGTTATCCTGCAATAACCAGGAAATTCTTTGGAATGATCCACGGCCCTATGTTATTTTTGGTGTTTTGTTAATCGATAGCTGCACCCTGCGGATTAAAGAAGGAACACGCATCCATCTACATGGTGGAGTCGTGTCCAATGAAAATGGATTTTATACAGATGGATTGATCTATACGTTGGAAAGAGGTCGAATTCGTGTCGAAGGAACAAAGGAAAACCCTGTCATTTTTCGGTCTGATCGGCTTGAGCCGGCCTTTAGTCAGTTACCAGGGCAATGGGGCGGTATACGTTTAGGTCCTGGTTCGAAAGGTCATTTATTTGAACATGCCATCATATTTCATTCTATTACCGGAATATTTGTGGATTCAAGTGCGGATGTGACGATACGAGATTCTGAGATTGGATGGACGTCTGGCAGTGGGCTTGTCTCATACGCTGGTAATATTTCTGCTGATAATCTGTTAGTTCACAATACTGGACGAAATGGGATTCAATTGGCACTTGGTGGCACGCATTCCTTTCGATATTGCACTATTGCCAATTTCGGAAATACCGCAGAAGCTCTTTCAGCAAGTAATACCTTTTGTTTGGATCCATTGTGCTCTGATGCTTATGTTCTCCCATTATCGATGACTTTTGAGAATTGTATTCTAACTGGGAATAACCAGGATGAGATTACAATGATCGATGGGACAGGTGGAGTCCCCGGTGCATTTGAATACGACTTTAGTCATAGTCTGGTACGCGTAAAAGATCTATTGAAAGCAGAACAGTGGCCTGAATTTTTCAATCAATCCACAAGCTGCCAGAATTATACATTTGGTCAACCTCTTTTTCGAGATTTAAATGAGGATGATTATCACCTGGATACACTTTCTGTTGTAGAAGGTCTTGCCTTGCCTATTCCTGCAATACCACTGGATTTGGATGGGTTTGTCCGTGACCCCGTTGCTCCCGATATGGGGTGCTATGAATATCAATACTAATGCCCAGCTAGACTATGTTCTGGTTGTGCTGTTTGATTGTTACTCTGGAGAGGAGTAGCATACCAATAATGAAAAATATTATCAGGACCAAAATGGAAGGACGCATACCTCCAGTGAGTTGTTCTATCGCACCCCATGAAAATGTTCCGACAACAATGGCCAGTTTTTCCAGAATATCATAAAAACTGAAGTAGCTGGTTCGATCTGGTGTATTGATAGGTACTAACTTGGAATAAGTGGATCTCGAGAGGGACTGTATACCTCCCATGACAAGGCCCACAAATCCAGCAATGACGTAAAACTGAACCTGACTGTATGTGAAATAAGCTGCAATACATACCAGGATCCAGATGAATAACATTGAAAAGATTGCCTTCTTGTTACCCATTCGTTCAGATAGGAAAGCGAAAAAGTAGGCTCCTACAATGGCTACCAACTGGAGGACAAGAATGAGAATGATCAAATTGGTGGTTTCAAAATGGAGTTCTTTCTCAGCAAATGTTGCAGCGAGATAGAGCACAGTTTGTACGCCAGCACTATAGAAGAAAAAGGACAACAAAAACCGCTTGATATTTGGCAGCTGGGCTAATTGCTGCCACACCATGTGCAACTCACGGAAGCCCCGTCTTAATGTCTGTGATTCAAATTGCCCTTTTCGATCTTTTGGCAAACGAAGAAAAGTAATCTGCGCAAAACCCAGCCACCAGATACCGACGGAGACAAATGCCAGACGGGTAGCTACCCCTTGGCTTGCAATGCCGAATGCCTCGTAGTTCATAATGACGACGAGATTAAGTATCAGAAGAATTACACTGCCGATATACCCAAAGGCAAATCCTTTGGCTGAAACACGGTCAAATCGATCTTCCGTAGCGATTTCTGGTAAATAGGCATTATAAAAAACCAGGGCACCTGTAAACCCAATGGTGGCGCCCATAAAGGCAAGTATGCCTGTATCCAATTGATCCATTCCACGAAAGAAATACAAGGTCAGACAGCTGACAGCGCCAATTGTCGTGAATACTTTCAAGAAAAATTTCTTTCTCCCTGATGCATCAGCTATTCCGGAAAGGATAGGGGAGAGCGCTGCAATAATGATATATGATAGGGATAACGCATAGGCATACAAGGCACTATTTGATATTGAAATGGATCCGAATTGGATCATATCATCTGTGATGCTCGTATAGTATGCCGGAAATATTGCGGAGGATATGACGAGAGCATATGAGGAATTAGCCCAGTCAAAAATCGCCCAACCATTAATCGTTCGACGGTCGTTGAGTGGAGGGTTGACCAGAACTGTGGCGTCTTGAACGTGGTGCATGTTCAAATATAACAAGCTTTGTAAAGGCGTGGTGAAAACCAGTTACATTTGATGATACACTTCATGATGGAAATTGCCATTTTGACAAGGGGCCCAGGATTGTATAGTACACAGAGTCTGTACAAAGCATGCCATGAACAGGGTCACAAGCCCGTCTTGGTTGATTATTCAAGATGTAGTCTGATCCTTGGGCATGATGGGGCGAAGATCTTTTACCAAGGCAATCAATTGTCCATTCCGGACGGGATCATTCCGAGGATTGGAGCAACATTTACTCAGGAAGGAGCTGCGTTAATTCGCCATTTTGAATGGTTGAAAGTGCCAACCACACTCCCCTCACGAGCGCTGGTTCAGGCCCGGGATAAGCTGCACAGTTTACAGCGCTTGACAAAAAAGGGAATTGATGTTCCGGTAACAGTCATGGCCGAGCCAGGAGTTGACTTGCGATTGATCGAAGAACAGGTTAGCGGGTTTCCATGTATTGTCAAAACTCTGGAAAGCACTCATGGGCTTGGTGTGAAATTGGTTCACAACCATTTGGAATTAAAACAGTGTATAGAAAATGCGACTAAGGAAGAACCTTTTTTTGTCCAGGAGTTTATTGCAGAATCCAAAGGAGAGGATGTCAGGGTTTTTATCGTGGACGGTCAAGTTGTTGGAGCAATGAAACGAGTTGCTAAGGCCGGAGAGTTTCGGTCCAATCTACATCAGGGGGGCATGGCATATAATGCTCGTTTGACACCACTTGGGGAAGCTGTAGCTATTCGCGCAGCAGCCGCTCTTGGATTAGGTGTAGCTGGCGTAGATATTCTGGAGTCAAATCGCGGTCCACTCGTTCTTGAGATCAATGCATCCCCCGGGTTGGAGGGCATTCAAAAAGTGACAGGTCAGGATATTTCAGGACACATTGTGCGCTTTATGGATAAGTTGATTCAGGAATTTGAGGAGGAGGAATAACCAGAACATTGCATGCCATATCCAATCACGTTGAAGAAAAAAAGTATCCCGTTTGATGAACATGTCATTCTGGATTTTCCAATTGGTCGATTACCATCAGGAACTTCGATCGAAGTTGCTGTTCATGTGTTTCAAGCCAAGGAGCCTGGACCAGTTCTGCTTGTTATTGCTGGAATGCATGGTGACGAGATCAACAGTATTGAAATCGTCAGACGCGGTTTGACATCTGGATTATTCACCGATTTACAACGAGGCGCAGTGATTGTTGTGCCGTTGTTGAATGTATTCGGGTTTATCAATTTTTCAAGAGACGTACCTGATGGGAAGGATGTCAATCGCAGTTTTCCAGGATCTGCAAAAGGCTCATTGGCTGCCCGGGTTGCCCATTTGGTGACGAAGGAACTTCTTCCAATGGCTGATGTAGTCATAGACTTGCATACTGGCGGCTCATCCAGATATAATTACCCTCAGATCCGCTATTCTATGCGATCAGATGTCGCTCGTGAGTTGGCCGGGATTTTTGGTGCCTCATTTATGGTACACAAGCCCTTGATCGCTAAATCTCTGAGGAAGTCGGCCTCTGATTTGGGAAAAGTGGCTATTGTTTTTGAAGGTGGCGAGTCGGAGCGATATGACCCATTTTCTATCCATGAAGGACTTGCGGGTTTGCGTCGTGTCTTGTTTCACACTGGGTTGTCCACGCAAGAAGAAAAGCTTCGCGAAGTTGTCAATATACAGCATACTTCTTGGGTTAGGGCCCAGGCGGCTGGATTGTTTTTGTGGGCGCATGCTTCCGGAGACAAGGTAGAAAAGGGCCAGCTTCTTGGAAATATACACGATCCTCAAGGACGTGCAGAATTCAAGGTAATATCACCTCGAGCCGGTCATATTATTGGTCATAACAATGCAGCAGTAGTAAGCATTGGAGATGCTCTATTTCATTTAGGATGGTCTTAGCCCTTGGGCCAGACGAGCGTTTTACGAATCTCTAAAGCGGGACTGAGGCTACGGCAAACCGGACAAGATGCTGCTGCATTTGTTAGGACATCCTTTTCTTCCTGAGTCCAGAATTTGTCCGTAAAGCGAATACTGATTTCTATTTTTCCAATCCGCCTATCCGGATCTGCGACCATTATTTTATTGACGTCAGCTGTTGTACCTGCGATATCAATTTGATGGTCTCGTGCATGAATACCCATGATGGTCAAAATGCAGGAAGCAAGGGATGTGGCACACAGGTCAGTGGGGGAGAAGGCGGCTCCCTGTCCCTGGTTGTCAACAGGTGCATCTGTAATAATGGTTTCACCTGATTGGAGGTGGGTGGCTTGTGTTCGAAGGTCACCAAGGTAAAGAACGGATGAAGTCATGATGGTTGTTCTTCAGATGATTCAGACATGGGCAATTTGCCAAACTCTTCTTTTTCTCGTTGACGTCGCTCACGGGATTCACGGGCAAATTGGTCGGATCGTTCATATGCACGGATGATTTCTTTGACTAATCGGTGGCGGACGACATCTTCGGTCTGAAGATAAACAGTGCCTACTCCTTCCAGATCGGCCAGCAGGTCAATACTTTGCTGTAGTCCTGACTTTTGATGGAAGGGGAGGTCCACTTGGGAAAGATCACCAGTAATGACGCATTGTGCCGATGGTCCCAATCGGGTGAGGAACATCTTCAATTGCATACTGGTGGCATTCTGGGCCTCATCCAAAATAATAAAGGCATGGTCTAGTGTTCGCCCACGCATGAAGGCAAGGGGCGCTATTTCAATCACACGATTGGCCATGAAATGTGCTAGTTTATCCGGCGGAAAGAGATCATCTAGTGCATCGTATAGTGGCCGCAAATATGGATCTACCTTTTCTTTGAGATCTCCGGGTAAAAATCCAAGGCTTTCTCCTGCTTCCACTGCAGGACGTGTCAGAATAATTTTTTTAACCAATTTGTTCTTCAATGCCCTGACAGCCAACGCTACAGCGGTGTATGTTTTTCCAGTTCCGGCTGGCCCCACGGCAAAAACAATGTCATTCGTTTCGACTGTGTCGACCAGGACTTTCTGATTTTTTGTTTTGGCTCGAATGGGTTGACCATTGCGGCCATAAACTATAACATGCCCCCCAAGGCCATTTGCTGGTTTGGTGTCAAAAGGATTCTCTCCATTCAAAAGATCTTCTATCACCTGAACAGTCAGTTCATGTTCCGCCTTGATCAGCCTGATCATAAGCTCAATTTTAGCTTTGGCCTTTTGGGTGAATTTTTTCTCTCCGGTCAGTTTGATTGCATCGCCTCTGGATGTAAATGTGACTTCCGGAAATGCCGCTTGCAGCAGTTTCAGTTTGTTATTTTTTTCACCATATAAGTCGATCAAATCGACCCCTTCAACATTCAAGATTATTTCACTCAAGTAATTCTTAATTTATTGGTTTAACATGCTGTAGCGATGAAATGATTCCAGGTCAAAAAAGGTTCCCATCGAATGGATTGATCTTCAATAGGTCATTCTCGAAGAGCCTCGTAAATTTACAGCAATTTCAACGAGAGTGAAACGTCCATTTCATTGCAGATACTAACCTTGACCAGCGACTTTGGCACCCAAGACCCATTTGCCGGGATGGTCAAGGGCATCTGTTACCAGGTGGAAACCAGATGGCACATTATTGATCTTTCGCATGAGGTAAATCCGTTTGCAGTGTCTCAAGCTGCCTACTTTCTGAGTCAGAGTTACAGGACTTTCCCTGAAGGTAGTTTGCATATTTGCCTGGTTAACCTCTTTTATTCAAAAGAACCTCAGTTGATACTGGCTCATCAGTTGGGCCACTGGTTTCTGATGCCGGATAATGGCATCCTTTCGCTGCTGTTTCAACCTCGTCCAGAGGATATTTATCGGGTCGGTTTTTATAAGGAAGGATTTCGGGAGGTACTTTCTGTTTTACACGACATTTTATCCAAATGGCACAATCATCCCAAAATCATGGAATGGGCCTCGAAAGCAGAACAGATTGAAGATAGACTGTGGTTGCATCCGGTAGTACAGGAAAATTGGATACGGGGGAATGTTATTTATATTGACAGATTTGAAAACGTTGTCGTGAATGTTCATCAAACGCTCTTTGAAAGGATCGGCAATGGCAGGGGATTTCGTTTTCATTATCGACCACATGATATGATCACTCGAATTTCTGAACATTATGGAGAGGTTCGAGAGGGTGACCCACTACTCCTTTTCAATTCAGCAGGTTTTTTAGAGATTGCTGTGCGTACAGGAAATGCGGCTAGTCTGCTCAATTTGAAAATGGATGATTCAGTACTCATAGATTTTTCAGCATGATTAATCGTATCGTAAAAATGACGTTTCGAGAGGATGCTGTCCCTCAATTCCTTGAACTGTTTGAGGATGTTCGTTGTCTAATCCGTGCTCAAACCGGATGTCACTCTGTAGAGCTTTTACAAGACGTGCGTGATCCGCGAGTTATGTTTACGTACAGTATATGGGATCATGAAGGGGCCTTAAATGACTATCGTCAAACCCAGCTTTTTGCCGAGACCTGGAAACGAACCAAATCTCTTTTTTCTGACAAAGCGCAAGCTTGGAGTGTCCAAATGATCAATCAAGCATAATGGAACCACGACAAAAACAGATGATTGACTTGATCGATCAACTTGAAAATCTTTTCAATGGCAGCCCATGGTTTGGTCCATCCTGGATTGAAACATTGGAGAAGGTACCGTCAGAAGAGGTCAATTTCAGATTGCAAAAAGGAGCATCTATTGCCGGATTGTTAGGCCATGTTGTTGCCTGGCGGGAATATGTTGCCCGCAAATTACAGGGTCAGGAGGAATTTGAAATTGTTCCTGGAACGGATTGGCAAGCTTCAGTTTTGGATGAAAAAGAATGGCAAGACCTGGTTCGGAAATTTGTAGATATTCAACAGGAGTTACTCGAAGGCTTATCGGAGTTTCCTTCCTCAATGATTGATGAAAAGGTGCCTGGGCGAGAATACTCCTGGTCGTTTATGCTGCAAGGAATCATTGATCATGATGCATACCATTTGGGCCAAATCAATTTATTGCTGAAACAGGTGTTTCCTTCATCTGACTTGCCGATCCGATGAGCACCAAACTAATTTCTGGGGATCACGCATTGAGTGAATTTGCAAAATGGCTGCAATCCAGGTCGTTCTCCAGAATAGATATACTTGTCGATAGCCATACAGAACAAGCATGTTTGCGTCTCTTGAAGGATCAGCTTGGTTGGGAGGCAATGCCAATCGTGATTCCGGCAGGGGAGGCCAGTAAAAATCTTGAGGGCCTACATAAGGTGTGGATGGCTCTATTGGCAGGTGCGAGTGATAGGAACAGTCTATTGATCAATCTCGGTGGAGGAATGATTACGGATTTGGGTGGAATGGCTGCATCTACATTCAAACGGGGGATTCCTTTTGTCCAAATACCGACATCCTTGCTGGGTCAGGTCGATGCAGCTATCGGCCACAAGACGGGGATAGATGTCGGTGGGGTAAAAAATAGTGTTGGCACATTTTCAGCGCCGGAGGAATTGGTCATTGATCCTGTTTTTTTAGAAACGCTTCCTCATGAAGAATATAGAAGTGGGATGGCTGAAGTGTTCAAACACAGTCTGGTACAGGACAAAGAATTGTGGTTCAAGTTGAATGATTATAGATTGGGAATGGCATGTTCGTCAGAAATCATTCAGCAAGCTGCTGATGTAAAGGTCCGCATCGTTGAAGAAGATCCACGGGAACAGGGTCAACGAAAATTGCTCAATTTTGGGCACTCTCTCGGGCACGCGGTCGAAAGTGAAGCTCTTGCGCAGGGGGCTACGATACGTCACGGTGAAGCAGTAGCCGCCGGCATGATGATGGAAGCGTGGATTTCCCATCAAAAAGGCATGCTTGCATTGGAAGAATGGGAACAGATTCGGAATCGTCTTGTCAAGGTATATCCACAGCTGCCCGATACAATTTTGAATGGAGACAGATGTGTGGCGTTTCTAAAAAACGATAAAAAGAACCTGGGTGATTCAATTCGGATGGTGCTTTTGAATCATATAGGTGAAGGCGTTATTGACCAGGTTGTATCGAATGAACTTTCCAGGAAGGCATTGGATGCTTATCCTGATTTCTATATGAAAACTACAGACTGATCTTAGCTGCTAAATGCTGAACAAGTTCCTTTCTCCTTGCTTCTGTCCTTTCACTACCTTTGTGCCAAGTCTTCGAAACCTATGAGTGGATTTCACTGGATGCATCGCCAACACCCGCCCCGTCAAGAGCGCTGGATGAGATGGGTATGGAAAGCCTTCTTTGCCGGTATCCTTTTGATGATGGCGTGGATGGTTTATTTGTCCTTTCAGGACTTGCCTACATTCGACGACCTGGAGAATCCCAATAATAAATTGGCATCGCAAGTTTTTGCGATGGATGGTTCACTTCTTGGGCGATATTATGTCGAGAATCGGGTTCCTGTAACCTATGATCAGCTTTCTCCTAATTTAGTCAATGCATTGATCAGTACTGAAGATATTCGATTTAATAGTCATTCCGGAATTGATTTCAGAGCTCTAATACGGGTTGCGTTCAAGACTGTTTTTTTAGGCAAATCCAGTTCCGGTGGCGGTAGTACGATCACCCAACAATTAGCAAAACTGCTGTATTCCAATCGAGATTTCAGCGGAATGGGAAAAATTGAACGTACGGCCTCTCTTGTTGTAACAAAGATGAAAGAGTGGATTACTGCAGTGAAACTGGAGCGGTCTTATACAAAGGAGGAGATTCTGGCGATGTACCTCAATCACTTCAATTTTATCAATGGAGCTTATGGTATCAAAGCGGCATCAGAGATATATTTCGGTCAATCACAAGACTCCTTGACCGTTTCCGAGGCAGCCACGTTAGTTGGTATGTTGCAAAATCCGTCTTTATATAATCCGACACGACGAGCAGAATTGACCATGCAGCGTCGGAATGTAGTGATCAACCAAATGGTTCGCCACGATTATGTCTCAAAGGATGATGCTGCTATTCTCAAGACAGAGCCAATCGATATGACCCGGTTCAAGAAATTCTCGCATGATGAGGGTCTTGCGCCGTATGCTCGAATGGAACTTCGGAAGGAAGTAATGCGAATTCTGGAGCGTCCTGAATGTCGAAAATCCAATGGGGAGAAGTATGATATCTGGCGAGATGGTTTAAAGATTTACTCCACTATTGATACTGCGGTTCAATTGCAATTGGAGGCATCTGTTGCTGCCCACATGCCTGCACTGCAGAAAAAATTCTGGAGGGTCTGGAAGGGGATGGATCCATGGACTCGAAGAGATCCCGAAACAGTTGATACGGATATCGATTTGCGTCAACAGACGTTGGCAGATCAGATTGGCCAAATGGACAGATATATAGGTATTCGGGCCTCACTCTTTGAGCCCTATGTTGAAGAACATGGGATCAAGATCGGACGACTCATGTTGCGTGATGTCGATATGACTCGGATGCTGAAAGAGCAGAATAGAAAGGGTTATTTAGTCGAGCTACAAGAACTTCGATTGATTTCCCAGGAGATGGTCAAAGACTACACCCGCATCATGAAAGGGCCACTTTGGAAGGAACTTCAGGAGAAATGGATCATATTCCAAAAAGCGACTGATGCCATGTTGAAGACAAAGGTCCCCATGGTCGTATTTGATTATGGTTCGCCTCGATTTGAACGCGACACCTTAATGTCTCCTATGGATTCATTGAAGTATCATCGGATGATTTTGCAAACAGGCGTAGTGGCGATCGATCCTTCAAATGGCCAGATCAGAGGATGGGTAGGTGGCGTGGATTACAGGTTCTTCCAATATGATCACGTCACCTCTGATCGTCAGGTTGGGTCTACATTTAAACCGTTTGTATACGCTACAGCAGTTGCGCTCCAATCCATTTCACCGTGCACACGACTGCTGGATAACCCACAAACGATTGTGCCGGGCGAGGCAAATTTTCACTTGGAAAAGGAATGGACACCACGCAACTTTGATAAATACACGGGGGAATCTTTGACCTTATTTGACGGTCTACGCAAATCGAAAAATACATTTTCTGTGTATTTGATGAAGCAACTTGGAGATACTGAACCTGTGCGGGGA
>JAHEAU010000359.1 GCA_024642625.1 Lewinellaceae bacterium | reverse complement strand
TCGAAGATCACCTTGACAAATCCCTCTTTAGCTCCGGATGCACTGGCTTTTCCAGATGCAGAGAAAGGGAATTTGCCGACCTTGATTTCATGTCCTGCAGCAATAGCAGCTTCTTCCGTGAAGCCTACAGAGGCCACCTCCGGATTGCAATAGGTACAGGCAGGGATATTGTTATAGTCGATCGCTTCAACATGTTGCCCAGCAATCTTTTCTACACAAAGAATGCCTTCCGCACTGGCTACGTGTGCCAAAGCCGGTCCAGGGACGATATCGCCAATGGCATAGATGCCAGGCACATTCGTCTGATACCATTCGTCCACCAGCACCATGCCGCGATCCGTCTTGATGCCCAGTTCTTCCAGGCCAATGCCTTCCGTATTTGGGGTTACCCCGGCAGCAGAAAGCACCACATCACATTCAATGACTTGCTCACTGCCGTCCTTCCGGCTCTTCACTGTGACCTTGCAGCCTGCGCCTGATGTATCGACCTTCTCTACGGAACTATTCCCGAGAACGGTGATCCCTTTCTTTTTGAACACTTTACCCAATTCCTTGGAGATATCGGCATCTTCCCGTGGGACCAGCCCATTTTCCATAAATTCAACAACCGTGACCTCCGTGCCAATGCTGTGATAGAAATAGGCAAACTCAACACCGATCGCACCTGCGCCCACGACGACCATCTTTTTCGGCTGTTTGGGCAAACTCATGGCCTTTCTGTATTCGATGATCTTTTCCCCATCGATCTTGAGATTGGGCAATTCCTTGGCGCGACCCCCTGTCGCCAGGATGATGTGAGACGCATCATAAGTGGTCTTTTTTCCTTCGTTATCCGTCACTTCCACCTTTTTCCCACGAAGCAGTTTGCCCGTACCATCAATGACTGTGATCTTGTTTTTCCGAAGTAGAAATTGGATGCCTTTGCTCATCCCTTCTGCTACGCCACGTGACCGTTGGATCATTTTTCCAAAATCTGCT
This sequence comes from Lewinellaceae bacterium, assembly GCA_024642625.1. Lineage (GTDB taxonomy): Bacteria > Bacteroidota > Bacteroidia > Chitinophagales > Saprospiraceae > JAGNXB01. The sequence goes on along the minus strand of JAHEAU010000359.1, from coordinate 1,733 downwards.
TTGGCATCGTTTACAGTGATCCCATAGTCTCCAGCATGATTGATATATTCATATACCTGGGCACTCTTCAAGAGGGCTTTGGTCGGGATACATCCCCAATTCAAACAGATGCCACCAAGCGATTCACGCTCGACAACAGCGACATTCATACCCAATTGTGACGCGCGAATGGCTGCAACATAGCCGCCCGGGCCACTACCGATAACAATGAGATCATAATTCATAGCAAAAGCAGATTAGTAGTGGCCGCAAATATAGGATGATTTGCCCGTATCATCGAAGCGAATGAACTTCGTCACTTCTTGATACAAGTTCCTGAAAAGCCTGCTATTTTTAACCCGAAATAATTGGACAAAGCAATCTCAATAACATCGTGTCATGGATACAATGATAGCCAACCGAACAATTAATTTGGACTCTTTTATGACTTGGGTGAAGACAGCCAACCCACATGAACCTGAGTTTCACCAAGCAGTTCATGAATTTGCAGAAGTCGTCATTCCATTCATTCAAAATGAAAAAAGATATCAGGATTTTAATCTGTTGCAACGTCTAGTAGAACCAGATCGTGTGTTGTCGTTCAAGGTGACCTGGATGGATGACTCAGGCCAGGTTCAGGTGAATAAAGGATATCGGGTCCAATTCAATAATTTGATCGGGCCCTATAAAGGTGGCCTTCGATTTCACCCATCTGTCAATTTAAGTATTCTGAAATTCCTGGGATTTGAGCAGGTATTCAAGAACAGTTTGACCACCTTGCCGATGGGCGGAGGAAAGGGTGGATCCAATTTCGATCCGAAAGGTAAATCTGATAACGAAGTGATGCGGTTTTGTCAAGCATTCATGACAGAGCTTCAGCGTCATATTGGGCCAGATACGGATGTTCCTGCAGGAGATATTGGTGTTGGAGGTCGAGAGATTGGCTACTTATTTGGAACATACAAAAAGTTGCGGAATGAATTCACAGGTGTCTTGACCGGAAAGGGTTTGTCTTACGGAGGAAGCCTGATTCGTCCTGAAGCGACTGGATACGGCTGTGTCTATTTTGCACATCAGATGCTGGAAAAGAAAAACAAATCTCTGGCGGGTATGCGATGCTTGGTTTCAGGATCAGGAAATGTCGCCCAATACACGATTGAAAAAATCCTTCAACTTGGTGGAACAGTACATTCCGTCTCTGATTCTGGTGGTACAGTATATGACAAGGATGGTTTGACAAGGTCAAAGCTGGATTACCTGATGGATTTAAAGAATGTACGACGTGGTCGAGTTGCCGATTTTGCCCAGCATTATGGGTTGGTCTATTTAGAAAACAAAAACCCCTGGAGCATTCCGTGCGATGCAGCATTTCCAAGTGCAACTCAAAATGAGATTCAGCAAGAAGATGCGGAATTACTGGTCAAGAATGGCTGCCAATTGGTCGCTGAAGGAGCAAATATGCCAAGCACTCCGGAAGCAATTGCTGTATTCCAGGCCTCATCAATTCTCTATGCTCCTGGAAAGGCATCCAATGCAGGTGGAGTTGCGACCTCAGGTTTGGAAATGAGTCAGAATAGTCTTCGATTGGCCTGGAACCGCGACGAAGTCGATCTGCGTCTCCAGGGCATTATGAAGGATATCCATGAAACGTGCGTACAGTACGGATCCGTCGGAAAGGATGTCGACTATGTCAAAGGGGCGAATATTGGTGGCTTTGTCAAGATTGCAGATGCTATGATCGCTCAGGGAGTGAT
>JAHEAU010000126.1 GCA_024642625.1 Lewinellaceae bacterium | reverse complement strand
AATTGCATCCAGATGCTCCAATGGATTTACCGGGCGCATATTGATCTGTATATAGGGTGCCGAACAAGCGAAATCAACAAAACAGAGTCCATCATGTTCGTGGATAATTCGTGCGATTTCATGATATGGGGTCCGGATGCCAGTTACATTACTACAGGAAGTGACAGCTGCAATTTTAACCTGTTTGCCCGGATACTGGCGAACGAGCTGTCTAAATCCCTCCAGGTCAATCATCCCGTTTTCCAAATGCGGGATTAGGACGACCTCTGCAATCGTTTCCAACCAAGACGTCTGGTTGGAATGGTGTTCCATATGGGTGACAAAAATCACCGGGCATTCTTCTTTTGGTATCAGAATCTGATCTCGATAACGCTCATGGACTTTGAATCCAAGAATCCGTTGGAATTTATTCACAGCTCCTGTCATACCCGAGCCAGTAGGTATGAGAATATCTTCAGGTAATGCACCGACATGCTCCTTGATCATCAACCGTGCAGCATGGTAGGCTTTTGTCATGGAACAACCTGTAATCGAGGTCTCGGTATGGGTATTGCCAAGATATGGCCCAAGATCAGTTGCTATCCTGTCCTCAATGGGCTGATATAACCGGCCACTGGCGGTCCAGTCAGCGTAAAGCATATGTACTGATCCGTAAGGGGTTTGGTAATATTGTTCTGTACCAATAGTGTATTTGCGAAAACGGGCAAAATAATCTTCGAGATCCAAATTCAGGTCTGTACCAGAAACTTGTGATGAAGTCATAGTTGGATTCATATGTGTGGATAGGTTCAGACAGGTTATGAGTTCTAGTTTGATGTAATCGCACTGATTAAATCGACCACCTGGTTGGCCAGTGAATCAGCTAAACTGGTTGAAGATGCTTCGGTGTAGACTCGGACGATCGGTTCGGTGTTACTCTTCCGAAGGTGAATCCAGCTATCGGATAAATCGATTTTCAAGCCATCCCGATCATCGAATTGGCCGTCTTTGAAATGTGTTCGAACTTGATGTATCACGGCCTCCCATGAAAGTTCAGGAGTCAAATCCACCTTTTGTTTACTCATGGCGTAATTTGAATAAGTTGCACGAAGCGCGGAAAGGGTTGTCGTGCGTTCTGCAAGTAAGGACAGAATAATGACGACACCGACCAATGCATCCCGGCCATAATGCAAGTCTGGAAGTATTACCCCTCCATTTCCTTCGCCGCCAATAACTGCATTTGTTTGACGCATGGTTTGGACAACATGGACTTCACCCACCGCAGAGGCGGTATAGGTTTGACCGAAAGATTCGGTGAGATCACGCAGCGCTCTGGAAGAGGATAGGTTACTGACGACTGGGCCGGGATGATGCGAAAGCCAATAGTCTGCGGCGGCTACAAGAGTATATTCTTCACCAAACCAATTTCCATGTTCATCGACAAGCGCCAACCGATCCACGTCAGGATCAACGGCAATACCCAGATCATAACCTCCTGTCTGGACTAATTCAAGAAGTTCAGTCAAGTGTTCGGGAAGAGGCTCCGGATTGTGTGCAAATTGGCCTGTGACCTCCTGGTTAATTACTGTACAGGTTGCACCCAAAGTTTCCAATAATCTTGGAATCGCAATTGCTCCAGTTGAATTAATGGCATCTAGAGCCACATGAAATTTGCGGGCACGAATTGCTTCTATGTTTACAAATGGAAGGTTATGAATCTGACGAATATGTTCGTCGAGGTAGTCTCCTGCCAGAATATGTCGCCCGCATTGATCGACAGAATTATAGGTAAATTCTCCTGATTCTGCGATCGCCATTAATTGACTTCCAGCTTTAGCCGATAAGAATTCACCATTCTTGTCGAGTAGCTTCAGGGCGTTCCATTGTTTGGGATTGTGGCTGGCCGTGATAATAATACCGCCTCCAGCTCGCTCCGCTGGGACGGCAATTTCTACAGTTGGCGTCGTGGTTAATCCCAAATCTATTACATCAAAACCCATAGCCATCAAGGTTTGAGAGACGATGTTCTGCACCATGGGTCCTGAACTACGTCCATCTCGACCGATCACCACTTTTTTAGAAACACCCTGTTGGTTAAGAAGCGTTGCATAAGCACTTGTAAATCGGACAATGTCGAGAGGCGTCAGATTGTCCCCAGGCGAGCCACCAATGGTTCCACGAATTCCGGATACAGAGATGAGTAATGACATAGATGAAAATGAACACAAATTTACCAATTTTCAACGCCATCACGAATCCATCGGGCATTGGGGGTTTGTTATCTTTGTGCTTCTTAGTTACCGGCTATGCAGGATGAATGGTTTTCACGCTGGTTTGATTCCCCCTACTATCATTTGTTGTATCAACATCATAATGATGATGAGGCCAGAGTGTTTATAGATAATTTATTTTCACGTCTCCAGCCATCCCCTGGATCAAGGATGCTTGACTTGGCATGTGGTAAAGGCCGTCACGCCTTGTATATGTCCCGTTTTGGTTATGATGTGACCGGTCTGGATATTTCAGAGTCTTCTATTGCCTTCGCTCGTGAATTTGAACACGATGGACTCGATTTCTTTCAGCATGACATGCGCAAGCCATTTCGGATCAATTACTTCGATTTTATTTTTAATTTCTTTACATCCTTTGGTTATTTCAAAACCGAAGGGGAACACCTTCAAACCCTGAGAAATGTACAGCGGGGTCTACGACCCGGAGGAACATTTGTCCTTGATTTCATGAATGCCCAAAAAGTCATTCGAAATCTTGTCCAGGGTGAGATCAAAGTTCTGGACAATATTACCTTTTCTATTCAGCGTCAGGTTCGGAATGGTATGATCATCAAAACTATTGCTTTAAATGATCAAGGACATGAACTCACTTTTGAGGAGCAAGTGAATGGATTTGACCTTGCCGTGTTTCAATCCATGTTCAGGTCAGCCGGATTGGAAATCACTGGCCAATACGGAAGTTATGAATTGGATGATTTTAACCCGGATCAATCGGATCGATTGATTTTGTTTGGACGTAAATCAAAATCAGCTTTGACGTGATGGAGTCACTTCTGCATCTTGATCTGGAGCTCTTTAGAACCATCCACCTCGGGTGGGCATGTGAGGTGCTTGATATTGTAGCACCTCTGCTTCGGAACAAACTATTCTGGGTGCCGATGTATGTCTTTATTCTGAGCTACATCTGGTACAATCATCGCCCTTACCTACTCGGTTTTGTGCTGTCAGTGGCATTGCTCATTACCGTTTCTGATACCATCAGCAGCAAAATTATCAAGCCAACTGTCGAACGTCTCCGGCCCTGTAATACACCAGGCATTATGGAGGAAATTCGTCCATTGGTTCATTGTGGCAGTGGATTCAGTTTCACATCTTCTCATGCGACTAATCATTTTGCACTGGCTATTTTCATGATCGGTACGTTTGGTTTCCGTCAGAAACGATGGAAATGGCTCTGGTTAGCCTGGGCTGCATCAATTTCGCTAAGTCAGGTTTATGTAGGTGTCCACTTTCCTTTTGATATCCTCTGTGGAGGGTTGCTGGGGGCGGGATTGGGTTGGCTTGGTGTTATTTCCTATCGATATTTTACTGTCCATATCCGTCATCTCCCGCTATGAATATACTGGAATACAGTATCCTCTTTGGTGCGGTAATTTTGGGTGGCCTATTTGCCGTTCTTTCACCCAAATACCATAAACAACAAGTCAGTATCATCCTGACATTTGCTGCCGCATATCTCTTGGGGATCATCGCTACCCATTTGTTACCTGGTGTCTTTTACCAAGCGGCTTCAGGTCGTGCCGGTTTGTTTCTATTGGGAGGATTTTTAATCCAATTGTTATTGGAGAACCTGTCCCAAGGCATTGAACATGGCCATTTTCACAAGGAAAAGACACATAGCGGTCAATTCTACGCTATCCTGCTTGGTCTTTGTCTTCATGCCTTTATGGAAGGCTTGCCGTTGAGCGGTTATGATCTCTTGCAGGTGCATCAGCACCATGAACACTCGAATTTTAACCATTTCCTGGCGGGAATTGCTATTCATCACGTACCTGCTGCCTATGTGTTGGCTCTATTAATGCGAACACAATTATTTCCGGCTGTTAAATTTTGGATTGTTTTAATCGCCTTTGCCATAATGACTCCCGTAGGCGCCTGGATAGGTGAACACATCCTGTTGAATGTTGAACTCGTTCGAAATATGATGGCCCTTGTCATCGGTTCTCTGCTCCACATTGCAACAACCATTCTATTTGAGGCCGAACAAGGACATTATCACCGGGTGAGTTGGGGAAAATTGGCGGCGATTCTGATCGGTATCGGATTATCCCTGATCAGCCTTTGACCAGTGTGGAAACTGTTGCAAAGCGTCATACACCAGATGTACTGGAAGTCCTAGAACATTGGGATAGGTCCCTTCAATTTGGTCGATTTTACAAAGTCCGATCCATTCTTGAATGCCATATCCACCGGCTTTATCAAAAGGGTGACCATGATCGATGTACCAAAGGGCTTCTTGTTCTGATAAATGTGCAAACCGAACTGCTGTTCGTGCGCTGTCGGACCAGATCAAATCCTGATAAATCAGACATATTCCGGTAATCACATCATGGGTTTTTCCAGCCAATCTTGTCAGGTGACTAACCGCCTCTTCATGTGTTTGGGGTTTGTCAAGGATCTCATTATCGAGGATAACTACGCTGTCAGCAGCAAGAATGATCTCATCCGAATTGGCAAGTGCTCTTGCTGCATTCCCTTTGCGGATGGCAAGGAATTCAGCAGCCTCATAAACAGGTAGTGCGAGTGGAAGTTCTTCATCCGCATGGGTAATAGCTACACGAAAGTTGAAGCCAGCCTGTTGGAGGAGTTCTTTTCGTCTCGGAGAACCGGAAGCCAATAACAAAGGTCGGGGTTGCCAGGTATTCATATTATAAAGATAGGACAGTGAGCAGTCCAACAATAAGAATGGCCTTGGCACCCTGGCTGATCAGACGGAAGTGGATTGGTTCGTGGGATCCAACTAACCGGGCAAGTAGACCAATCATGATGATTGCTCCCAAAGCGAAGAGGGCTGTGGTCAATCCAGAAAGCGATACACTAAGTGGGGTAGCGATAAGGAGGGTAATAACAATGAAACCAAAGCTCGTAGCAAGTGATTTAGCGAATTGAGGGCCATATTTAACGGGAATAGTCTGCCATCCTGTTTCGCGATCACCTTGAATATCCTCTAAGTCTTTGATTAATTCTCTGAAGAGGGAAACCCAAAACGAGAATATCGAGAACCCAAAAAAAATAACCGGAACCTGTGAGGACCCTTCATTTGAAGCGGCTGAAATCCATGACCACTCCGGAATAAGCAGAACGAGTGGGACCACTGCTGTCATCATTGAAACAAGCAGGTTTCCGACTATGGATTTACCTTTTAATTGCTTTGAATAGAGATATAATAAATAAACGACGAAAGGGTAAAGGACCCATTCCAGCCATTTATCCAATGAGCAGGCGATCCAGGCCGAAATAAAGGCTCCGAGGCTTACACAGATCAGATACACCTGAAATGGAGTCATTGGACGTATGACTTCGTACTTGTCTGGTTGTGAAGGTTTGTTGATTCGATCCGTTTCGAGATCAAAATGATCGTTGATTAGATAGCCAGACGCTGTGACCAAAAGAGCAACCCCGACAAACAACCAAAAGTCAAGGCCATCCAGAATGAGGATGGAATTGAACCGATGGAGGATCCGATGAAAGAGGTAAAGACAAATGCCGACCAAGACTAAATTGGCCCATCTGAGAACTTTGAAGAGCCGCGCGATCTTCCAGATCAAGCGAAGGGCCATTGTCCTTGGATTCTCAACGTTTTTTCGATGACATCCCGAACACAACCATCGCCACCTTTGAAGGGCGAGATATAGGTACAAATTCTTTGGATTTCAGGAATTGCATCTGCTGGACAGGCTGGTAATCCGACATGAGGCATGACATCGATATCGGGAAAATCATCCCCCATATACAGGACTGTCGATGGATCTAGTCGGGCCGTTTTAACGTGTTCCAGGAATACCGGTCCTTTTACCTGGATCCCAGAATATACAGGGTTGACTCCAAGGAGTGCCAGACGTTTCTCAACGCCTATTGAACTACCTCCTGTGATGACCCCGATTGGATAGCCCAGGCGCACGGCAAGTTTCATAGCGAAGCCGTCACGAGTACTCATTCGGCGTAAAAACTCACCTGATTCTGTGACAAGTAACGACCCGTCAGTCATAACGCCATCTACATCAAAGAAAAAGGCTTTAACCTGTTGAAAAGCTTCCAGGGGATTTTGCATACTCATTGATTGTCACGCCATTCATAGACCCATTTGGCCTGGATCTGTTCAAGGTGGCCCTCGCTAGAATCTTCACGTGCACCCTCAAATTGCGGAATCTCCAATATCCATTCAAGGAGATCGGTGAACCGGATACGGTAGATCCGTCCTTCTGTGAAATCGGAACCGAACCGCTCATATAACTTTATTGCGATGTCTTCGTGGTCGCTCCAGTTGATGGGGAGGTCTTCCAAATCTTGAAATGCCATTCGTCGCTATTGTGATTAACGAGAGATATAATTAATGTTCGTGTCCAATAATCCGTGATTGGTCGGGGATGGTAACAACAATTTCAGCATTGTCATCGAGGATAATGCATTGGCACCCTAAACGAGATTCCATGCGAGGGTTGATGGCTCTGTCAATGAAGTCTTCTTCCTTGTCAGATATTTCTTCCAAGTACTCTTCACCTGTTTCGATATACACGTGGCAAGTACTACATGCACAGACTCCACCACAGTTGTGGTTGAGATGAACATGATGATCTTCAGTGATCTCTAAAATAGAATATCCTTCCTGTGCGTTATCAACTTCTACGGATGGAATATCAGAGTCTTCAAAATGGAATGTCACCTTGGCCATTAGTCAGTGGATGTATTTACCAAATGAACACGCAAGGTGGGACTTTGTTTTGGGACCAACCTCATGAACAGGCAATAAAAAACCCCCCTCTGCGAACAGAAGGAGGCCATCCCAAAAACCAATTACTCTTTTACAGACCTGTCGAGGTCTAGAATGATTCTTGTGGGTATCTGTGTAAATACACAGATATTGAGGTATTACCTCGACCAACTTGTTCGGCAAATTATAGGGGAAAAAACTCTGAGACGCAACGTCCAAAGCAGGAAAAAAACATGTTCATGGGACTATAACTTGCCGCCGGGTAACCGGTGATAAAATGATCGGTTAAAGGGATGTAATCAGATTGGGATAAATAGGGATTATAATCTGTGATTCCGTTGATTTCTCATTGGAACCGCTACAAAAATAGAGGAAATGAACGTCTCATTGCCTACCTGAAAAGGGTTAATTATTAAATGGCAACTGGTCACCATGTGTTGTAGCGTATGCGCCACAATGTTACAGTTTCAGATTCATCCTCATGCCTATCAATACTTAAAATATTTATAGAAAATATTTAAATAAGTTCAAAGCACTGTCCAAATTGATCAGAACAAACCGGTGATTTCACCATCATCGCTGATATCAATTGCTTCTGCTGACGGGATAGGTGGTAAACCAGGCATCCGCATCATATCACCCGTAATTGGTACAACAAATCCAGCACCAGATGCAATTTCGATTTCTCTTACTGTGATCGTAAAGCCAGTTGGTCGACCGAGTAGATCCGGGTTGTCCGACAAGGATTTTTGTGTTTTCGCCATACACACAGGTAAGTTGGTCAATCCCAATCGCTCAATACGCCGAAGATCGAGTTGTGCCTTTGAAGTGAAATCCACTCCGTCAGCCCCATATATCGTTGTAGAGATCTTCCGGATCTTGTCTTCAATGGACATGTCCAGAGAATAGATTGGCGTAAACTGTGCAGGCGCTTTTGGAATGGCCTCTAAAACAGCCTGTGCAAGTGCTTCAGAACCTGCGCCTCCATCAGCCCAGGCAGTAACCGTTTCTGCACGGATACCAGCAGCCTGACAATGTGCCTTGACAACGGCTATTTCTTCGTCTGTATCCGTCGGGAAGCGGTTGATGGCGACAACGGCCGGCAAACCGAATTGTGCAATATTCTCCAGGTGTTTCATCAAGTTTGGCAATCCGCGTTCTACGGCAGCATCATCACGCGTGGTCAAGGTCTTCAAATCAGCTCCACCATGGTATTTCAGTGCCCGGATCGTAGCCACCAAAACAACTGTCTTCGGGCTTAAACCAGCCTGACGACATTTGATGTCCAAGAATTTTTCCGCGCCCAGATCAGCTCCAAATCCCGCTTCTGTGACGACATAGTCCGCCAGAGTCAAACCCATGCGGGTGGCTATCATGGTATTTGTGCCCTGTGCAATATTTGCAAACGGTCCGCCATGAATAATTGCCGGATTACCTTCAATGGTCTGGACCAGGTTTGGCTGTATGGCATCCTTCATCAATGCGGCCATAGCACCAGGTGCATTCAGATCGCGGGCAAAAACAGGCTGACGATCATGTGTGAAACCAATGAAAATATTCCCCATTTTCTCTTTGAGGTGCTTCAAATCATTCGACAGACAAAGAATGGCCATAATTTCTGAAGCAGCCGTGATGTCAAATCCCGTTTCACGAGGTACACCACCGCTCAATCCACCCAAGCCCACAACAGTTTGGCGCAACGCACGGTCATTCATATCCATCACCCGCTTCCAGAGAACCGTTCGTGGATCCAGACCTAATGATCGTTTTTTTGATTGGAGATTATTGTCGATCAATGCAGCAAGCAGGTTGTGTGCTTTTTCAACAGCCGAGAAGTCGCCTGTAAAGTGCAGGTTGATGTCCTCCATTGGGAGTACCTGACTATACCCACCTCCTGTGGCACCACCTTTGATCCCGAAAACAGGTCCTAAAGATGGTTCGCGCAAAACAACACACGTTTTTTTACCGAGACGATTCATGCCTTCAGTCAAACCGATCGACATTGTGGTTTTGCCTTCGCCAGCAGGAGTAGGGGAGATTGCAGTTACCAGAATTAACGGTGTTTGTTTCGCCTTTTCTTCCTGGATATAGGACAAAGGAATCTTTGCCTTATATCGGCCATACATCTGTAAGTCATCCGCTGGGATGCCTAATTTTTCACCGATTTCTTGAATGGGTTTTAGGGTTACCGTTCTGGCAATCTCAATATCGCTGGCCATGTGTTGGGTTATTTTTCCCCAAAGAAAAGAAAAACCAGCCGTGAATTCGAAATCATCTACAAGTGAAGACGCTCTTTTCTTCCCAAAAGGGTCTCTTCAGTCTCGCTCCGGTCTGGATCAGGTACACAACAATCCACAGGACATACAGCAGCACATTGCGGTTCTTCGTGAAAACCGACACATTCTGTGCATTTATCCGGAACAATGAAATAGTAATCGTCTGAAACCGGAGATTGCTTGGCTTTGACGTCAACCTGGCTTCCATCCTCCAACAAATATGTACCCGTTAACGTCGTGCCATCCAGCATGCTCCATTCAATTCCGCCTTCATATATGGCATTGTTTGGACATTCGGGTTCACACGCGCCGCAGTTGATACATTCATCCGTAATAATAATGGCCATGGACAGGTTTTTATCAAAGGACCACAAAAGTACAGCCAGAATTGTTCACGACGCAATGAAATTGACAAAAGAATCAAGGATGTCCTGGATCATTCAACTTCTAGTGGCCCTGAAACAAGTAATTCAATCGAAGGGTTAAACTTCTTGGTTCCTCCAATAATGCTGGCCGCATGGAATAGGCCTCATTCAGTAAGTTCTTTACAATGACCCAACTTTCAAGTTTGGACGTAATCTGAAAGCCTAGCCGGAGGTCCATCAAAACAAATCCTGAGTTGTTGGCTTTTCGAAAATCATAGACTCCCGGAATCAAATTGAATATGCCATCAATAGCTTCCATATTGCTGTTGTATTGGAACGTGTAACCGACACTTAACCAATTGGTTACCGGCATTTCCAAATCACCTTTTACAGAATGTCTGAATCTATA
>JAHEAU010000358.1 GCA_024642625.1 Lewinellaceae bacterium | reverse complement strand
CTATACCATGTCGTATACTGTCTATTCAGATTCCGTCGATTTTGACAACACGAATAATGTGCAGACTTCTCGCTTCATGGTTGGTACTAATCAGATGTCAAAGGAAATTCCAGGTGGTGTGTATTCAGGCCTTCGTCCTGTTGCTACAAGTGGAAGCCTGGATTACGCCATGGGCAACTACTATTACATCCTGAACGGTACAAAATATCAAGCTTGTTCTGTAGATGTAGGAATTTCCAATGCAGATGATTTGGCTCCGTCCGTACTAGGTGCTGATGCCAGTATCGTTATCTATCTGTATGAGTGGGATGACCTCAATGGTGATGGCGAATGCCAAACTCAGGATGAGACACTGGTTGCCGGTTTCTCACAATATGAATTCCAGGATGGAGATCAGCCAAATACAGTGTTCACAATTGAACTATTAAACGAGGACCTCGATCCTTGTGTGAAGCTGAAGGATGATACCAAATATATCCTATCAGTTCAATATTCAGAACCTGCCGGTATTACCCCACAGACGGCTCCATTGTTCTTGTTGATGAGCGGTGATTTCAATTATGCTGCAACACGATTGATGACTGCTCCAGTTGCCGCTGGTGGTCTCGGTAAGTGTGTCCCAGCATATGGTGAATTCCTGGATGCTGGTGTTGTTGGTGTTCTGGGCAATGGCGCCTTCAATACAGGTGAGGTCCCAGTACTTCGTCTGAATATGGAGTTGATTGATGCTATCAAAGATGAGCCTTTGGCTGATGATAACAAGATTTCTATACTGCCAAATCCGGTGAGTGATCTGATGTCTGTTAATCTGGACTTCGTTCAGAGCATGGACCAAGTGAATATCCGGATCAGTGATATCACTGGTAAGGCGTTGTTGACACAGACACTGTCTGGCGTTCAGCAGACCACATGGACACACAGCGTGAGCAATCTTGCGAATGGTTCATACTTCCTGTATATCACTACACCTCAGGGTGTACGCACAGAGAAATTCATTATCCAGCACTAAGCCGGAAATGATTATCTCTTAAGTAGATATCAAAGAGCCATTCACCGAGAGGTGGATGGCTCTTTTTCTTTATATGGATCCCAGGTGCCGGGATCGTAAATTTTATTGAAGATGATCCCATCTTTCTACCCGGCCCGTATTTTATCGGGCATCCTTTTCCTGTTTTTCCTTTCAGGTATTGTTATTCCGATTTCAGGATACGCACAATGTGAAGGTGTCAAGGCGACATCGAATTTTGCTATTCCGCCATATGCAATGTGGCATCGTGCCCAGCTGACAGATTTTCCAGCATATCTTCAAGTCGAAGTGGACCCTGCATGTGGACCAGTTAATTATACTATTTCTTTCCAGATCTGGCATGAGAATGGGGATACAGTAATTTCTATCCCGGATCTGGAAGGAATGGGGGCGATACCATGGTGTGTCGAGTTGCCACCTCAAGTCCAAAATGGAAATTATACCGGGCGCTATAAGGTGACCTCCGATCTTGTCGGGGACGATCTTTCTGATAATGAACAGACATTTCAATTTGTCTTGTCTTCCAAGCGATTTGCAAAGGAAATTCATGGTGGTCCGCTGCCTGATCTCCCAGCCTACCAACAAGTGACAGACCTATTCGGATACCATTATGTCTTTTCAGATATCTGGTATCAAAAAGATATTCCAATAGCTCATTTAGAAGTGGAGGTGGGTGTAGCAAATGCCTCGGATCTTGTCCCCGGCGCACCCGGCGATCCAGCTGTTATAAATGCCTTTTTATACGAGTGGCACGATTTGAATCAGAATAACAACATCGAACTTGCGGAAGAAACAGCCATCATGGGATTTGGGCAGTACTGCTTTAAAGCAGGGGATGAAGGAAAGACATTATTTCAATTCCCATTGTATAACACTGACTTTGATTCATGGATTGACATCAAAGAAGGTGCCCGATATATTTTGTTTGCCCAGCTGGTTGGCCCAGAAGGCTCTTTGGCTCCCCCAAGAGGGTTGTACAGTGTGGTCCATAATTATTCGACTACGGATTCCTTAAATGCGATTCAGTCTGGTGGAGGTACGTTGAGTGGTTGTACGCGGCAATTTGGCAGCTGCTTGTATGCAAATTCACTTTTTGAAGAACTGCCAATATTATATCCAGATACATTACCTGTAGTCCGTTTGATTCTCCCACAATACACAGTAGGTACAAAAGAAGTGGTTAAAAAGCAGGACCTGGTTGAATTAAGATCTACCCTGGTCGCGTCTCAATTGGAGGTTAAGTTCACAGAAGCAGATGCTGGGCAACCGACAAATCTGATCATCTTTTCTATGGAGGGGAGAATTGTTTTTCAGACCACAATGCAAGCGATACCTGGTGCATTTGTTCCCATTCCAGTTGACCATTTATCACCAGGTATGTATGGCGTTACTGTAGTAAATGGCTCCAGGATTCAAACAGAAAAAGTGATGATTTGTCGATAATGGTTAGAATGCCAGAGCTCAATATTTATTGTCAAAACCAACTGGAACAATCTCTATGAAAAAATCCAAACTGTTTATCGTTGTGTGCTTGCTTGTTCTAGGTGGTCTGACTCTTTCTGCCCAGCCCCTGAATGATGACTGTAGTGGCGCTATCCATTTGGACATAGCCTCTTCTGAAGCCACCGCAATCAAAATTGATGGCGATACACGAAGTACGGTTGACGAAAAGGACGCCAATATTCCTGTCTGTTCAGGTAATTTTTATCGG
>JAHEAU010000357.1 GCA_024642625.1 Lewinellaceae bacterium | reverse complement strand
TCAGTACGATAAATATCGGCAACACCTAATCTACACTATGGAACGATCTGAAAATGTAACGTCTGTAAGACACAAAAATGGCCCGTACGCTCTGGATGGGCCATTCCTGTTTTGCAGGAGTTCTAAGAATTTGTCAGTTCTGCACAACTCAAAGAACCAAATCAATGTGAGAGGTTAAAAAATAATGGGATTTTTGGGTAGCCCCGCTCACAAAACAAAGGTATCCGTTGTCGATGCATCATATCCCCTGGAGGTAAAAAATAAGAGGGACAGGCAATACAGCGATTGCCACTGTAACTAAATATTTAAAGAAGGGAACAACCCCACTCATCCCAACCATAAGGCCGATACCACCTCCGCCACCAACCAAAGCATTTCCTGGCAAATTCAAGATGATAGCGATGGTCAAATAGAGGTGATTTAACAATAAAGGGGCAATCTTTTTGGGAGCCTTCTTGTTGATTAGATCAAGGCGTTCATATCTCTTTAGTGGCTCCAATTGTTTTACCAGTTCGCTTGCCTTTTCCAAGTAGAGCCATTGTAGAAACCGTTGCACAAGATGTAAGGGAAAGAATCTACCAATCAGGTAGCTGATAGATAATGCGACTAATGTGCAGATGTATATCAATAAGGCGCTTTTGTGGCCAAGCAGCATCATGACAGCCATTCCGACTTCAATACCGGGCATGAATGGAGTTGCCATCAATAGGATGTAAGTAGCCATTGCAGCCATGACCGCCGCATGCATGACAGGATCGTGGCGTGGAAAAATCTGGAAGTTGATTTGGTGACCGAGCCAGGTTCCGGCTAGGTTAAGCCCGAGGATCACTAATATGACAATAGCGATTCTGAAATATCTTTTCTTCCTAGAAGAGGACTTCTGGTCTTGATTTGAATAGTCCAATCCTGGACTCCGGGTACACTCTGTATCTATAAAAGCTGAAAAATTTAAGATTACTTCTTCAATTTTCCCTTGAACCAATACTCTCTGCGAATGTCCCAATACCATCGCTCTTTGGTCCAGACGAATTTTACTTCTGCCTCATCTTTGTCGATTATACCTGTCCAAGAGATTTTCCCATGGGTTGGGCTTTCCGTGATTGCATCAAAATGAATTTTGCCGTCAATAGTTTTTGCATTATACGGACTGCTGCCAAAATTGTACGGTTCACATGATACTGAGGTGAACATGCCATCCTCAAAGACGATCTCCTCATCTTCATATTCGGCAAGCTTTTTCCCAACTTCGCCATTTTTGCCAACAAAACTCATGCCATCCAAAAGGACGGCGCCTTCTCCTGCCCATGACAAATTAAACAGACAGAAGAAGAAAATTGCAACGGCCAAAGCAATATGGGGAAGTGGATTCCTTTGATGCGTAAATTTGTTGTCTGCATTATTCAATTTAGACTTCATCTCATTATTCACCCTTCATTTTGATTATGCCATATAATCGGATTCTTTCAGTATCATGCGTAAATGGTTCAATATACTTCCTTAGATAATGAATGTTATTGGGGCAGATGTGCAGCAGGCTGAGCTTTATCATCACTTGCATTAGGCTTTCATCACTCCTAGATTGCATGACATTTGAGAGGTCCTTTAATCAAAAAATAATGGCCACCTGGTGATTGTACCTGGTAGCCATTATTGTAAGTCGGGAAAGTTGTCTTCCGCGTCAGGAACGATCAAGTCCTACCTTCACTTTTACCGGCTGAGTGACCGAGTTAAACACAGGGGAATACTTTTGGGCCATCTCCACCAGCTCCTGTTTCTCCTGGTCACTGATGTCTGCCTCAATTTTGAAACTGACCCTTATTTCCTTGTAGGCTACTGGGATAGTCTCTGAAAGCCCCAGGAACCCCTGTACGTCCAGGTCTCCTTCAAGAGAAGAAGAGACCGACTTGATTCCAATTCCACGTGCAGAGGCATGAGCCACCAAGGCAGTCGTCATACATCCTGAAAGCCCGACCAGCAAGTATTCAACCGGATTAGCACCTTTGTTCTCTCCAAGCAGAACCGGCGGTTCATCGATCTCGTAGACCAGCGGCTCCCGACTGTTGTCTTCCTGAAGGGCTCCATAGAATGATTTAACTGTTGCCTGGTTGTGGGTTCCGGCCTGCCATTTGTTGGTTGCACGAAACTTGAATTTAGAGATTTCCGGGTTTCCTTTGATGGCATCAATAGTATCGAAGAGTTGTGTAACGTTGACGCCGTTGACGACAGTTGTTGTTTGTTTTGCTGTTTCCATGATGGTGCTCCTTTGTAATAGACAGACAGGTCTGTCTTGTTATGAGGTAAAAAATATATCTACCCCGGTTTGATGAGACGCTCAACGAGTTTTACCCCCTGAATGGCAGGCCAGATATCATGATAAATTTCGGTCATTGCAATTGCCCCGCCAAGAATTAGCATATAGTCATCGGCCAGTACCTGTGCTTCAAAACCCTCATAGCGTTGGGCATCCGAGTTGATCAAATCCTGGGCAAGGTTATGTATCAATTGTCTGAGGCTCTGATAGTGTTGCACGCCTTCCCTGCGTAGGAGATTGCGCGAATCAGGAACCTCTGCAACCATGTTGAGAAATGCGCAACCTCGTAAATTGTTTGCTTCAAGCCATGGCTGTACTGATTTCATGACTGCCAAAAAACGATCAACTGGGGATTCATGGTCATGGACAAAAGCGTTGATCGCATCGAACTCTGACGTGTTGCGGTCTTTGAGGTATGCCAGGCACAA
>JAHEAU010000004.1:17608-39642 GCA_024642625.1 Lewinellaceae bacterium | reverse complement strand
CCTTCATCTGTTGCAGCCAGATAATATCCCGTGTTCGGGTCATAGATCAAATCATTCAGGGATGCAGTCAAGTCGCTGATAAGAAGAGTCCAGGTATCTCCGTGATCATTTGTCGTAGCAAAAATTAAAAACCAATCATGGATCAGTGCTTTGCCATTATCTGCCGGGACCAAGTGGGAGATCCAGTCTACCGGATATTGGACCTCATCCCAGGTAATGCCAAAATCTATTGAATGGGCCAACGCACCATACGTACCAATCAGATAAATTTCATTTTGACCAACATAAACCAGATCGATAGGGATCATGTCCTGGGACGGGAGTGGGACTGGGCTCCAATCTGGGCCGGGTCCTATTCCTCGAAAAAGTTGTGATTCGGATAGTGCCAGTAGTTGACCATCCACGGGATGAATGATCATAGCTTTTACATCACCACTAAACGGCCCTCTGGTTTGTTGCCAGGAGATTTGTGCGGAAACAGATGTCGCTCCGAATAATCCGGCGATAAGCAAACAAAGGAACAGTGCAAGTCGTAGAATACGGGTCATAGTCAATATTGGTTTGACCCTGCTGAAACGCAAAGAAAAGAAGCATGACAGACTTGTTCGCTTCTGGCAGGGGGGATCTGCCCTGAAAGTTAAAGGCTTTGCATGCAAAAGGCAAATGGTTTAACTTAACTTCGAGATAGGACAGCTGAATACCAAAACCAAAAGCTCATGAATTTTTGCTCAATTATTTCAGTGCTTAAGCCCGTGTTTTTCTTGCTTATTTACTTTGGTGTACTCGTCAGTATAGAAGGTCAATCGCCCAATCCGTTTATTCATGTTGACCAATTTGGCTACACGCCAACGGAACAGAAATTGGCGGTGGTGAGTGATCCGATTATTGGGTACAACAGTAATTTGTCCTATACACCCTCTGGTTTTCCTGAAATGTTGATGACGGATGCAGAAACCGGCGACTCCGAATTTTCTTACTTGATTGATCCCTGGAAAAATGGAGACGTGCACATCCCTTCGGGAGATCGCGGCTGGTGGGTCGATTTTTCAGTGGCAGATGTACCCGGTCGATACTATTTGGATGATGAGCAAGGAAACAGGTCAGCTGAATTCAATATCAGCGCCAATCCCTATGTCGATGTCATGAAAGCGGCCGGACGCATGTTTTATTACAATCGATGCGGTTTTGCAAAGCAGGCACCTTTCGCTGACCCAAGGTGGTCGGATGATCTGGATTTCCAGCAGGAAGCCCAATGCAGGTCCATTTCAGAACCATTGAACCAATCATTATGGAAAGACCTTCGTGGGGGCTGGTATGATGCCGGCGATTATAACAAGTATGTCACCTTCGCCCATCGGGCCGTCCACGATCTCCTCTGGGCATGGGAAGAGAATCCTCAGGCATTTTCAGATGAATGGAATATTCCGGAAAGCAAGAATTCCTTCCCGGATCTGTTGGATGAATTGAAATGGGAACTGGACTGGTTGCTCAGCATGATTGAAGCAGATGGTAGCGTCCATATCAAAATGGGAAGTGCGAATTATAATGAGAATATCCAGTCACCGCCCAGCCTCAACCAGGATCCGCGGTATTATGGACCGGTCTGCACATCGGCCACAATTGCGATGGCTTCCATGCTGGCTCATGCCGCTGTTGTGTACCGGCAGATCGAGGGATGGGAAGGATACGGATCCATTCTTGGTGTCAAAGCGCAAGCCTGTTTTAATTATGCCTTACCAGCATTTGAAACCAATAGTCTGGAGACGGATTGTGACGATGGATCCATTGTTGCTGGCGATGCCGATTGGGATGAGACGACACAATGGAATGCGGCTCTTACCGCTGCAGTCCACCTCTACGATCTGACTGGTGAAACTTCATATCATGACTTCTTTCTCGATCATTATTCCGATACAGAGCCACTTGGTGGATTTTGGGGGCCATATTATATGGAGCTGAACAGTGCATTGCTGCATTACACAACTTTGTGGGGCGCAGACCCGGATGCTACATCCGCAATACTGGGATCTTTTTCTTCCGCAGTGTCAAACAATTGGAATGATTTCTATGGCCATACCGACGCCGAACTCTACCTGGCCGGTATGCCGGACTGGTCCTTCCACTGGGGGAGTAATTTGCCTATGGCAGCATATGGCACGCTGAATCTCCTGGCTGCTCAGTATGCAGTTAATCCTATTTCAGCAGGCGATTATATCCAGCGGGCGGCAAACCATGTGCACTATTTTCATGGTGTGAATCCGCTGGGCATGGTGATGTTGTCCAATATGTATGAGATCGGTGGTGATTTTGGTGTCAATCAGATCTATCACACCTGGTTTGCTGATGGCACAGATTGGGATCATTCCCTGGATTCGCCTTACGGGCCGCCTCCTGGTTATGTGACAGGTGGTCCGAAT
This sequence comes from Lewinellaceae bacterium, assembly GCA_024642625.1. Taxonomy (GTDB): domain Bacteria; phylum Bacteroidota; class Bacteroidia; order Chitinophagales; family Saprospiraceae; genus JAGNXB01. Next base: position 37,225 of record JAHEAU010000004.1, on the reverse strand, counting down.
AAGAATTTTTCTGTACCGACACTTTCGCCGCCATCCGGTCAGCCTAGTATGAAAAGTTACCTTGATTTTAATACCGGTTGGCCGGACAATTCCTGGGAGATCACCGAACCGGCGATCTATTCTCAGGCGGGTTATATCCGCCTATTGGCCGAATTCGTTAAGGAAGATGAAGGGTCACCGATTGCAAATGATACACCTGTAAATGATTGGTATGTATTTCCAAACCCTTGCCGTGATCACGTCCGGTTTAGCCAACCTATCTCAACTACTTGTGAAGTGATAAATGTGCTTGGCCAAACAATGTTGACTATTCCTGAAGGTGCGACAGAATTGGATGTTTCAACCTTTGCTAGTGGCTACTATTTGATCGATATTCCCGGAAATGCAGTGCCATTAATCAAGCGTGAGTAGCATACGGGTAAAAAAGAAGGGATGCCTTTCGACATCCCTTCTGGACATGATTGCTCGTCAACTTGTTTATGGCTGAACGTGAAACTCCACGGTTTCCACTTCTTCCAATTCACCATCTTCTTCTCCCCAAACTTTGGCTTCCAGCACCCAATCGGAGTCTGGAGTGATGCCGTTGGCTTCAGTCAGGTCAAAGGTATCGGTGAAGGTATATTCCCCGCTAGTGGCGTGGACATGTGGCTCGGATGGCATCAGATAGACCTCCGCAAGTGTCAACTTGTTGTAGATCCTGATCTGGATGTGATGAACAGTGTTTCCGGTGTGGTCCTCAAAATCTACTTCAATATCCAGTGCATCATTCAGATGTTTGTCAACTGTATTTGGTGAATGGATGTGCGCGTGATACTCATGTGCAGGTTGCGCCTCATCTTTTTTACAACCTGAATTCATGATGAATGCACTCAATAGGAGCGAATATAATGTGGCGAATTTCATGCTTAATTGTGATTGATTGTTAAAAAAACCAGCCCAGATTGGCCGATACCCTGGTCAGGGCATTGACCTCTCCGGCACTGAATGATTGCGAAATTGGCAATTGGGTATTGAACCCTATTGCCAGATTAGAGTAGATGCATTGCATCCCGATACTGCCCATCCAGGCATGGCCTCCTGTACCTGACACATCAAGACCATTCTGATAATGATCAGCCTCGACCCATTGGTATGAATTTCCAATCCAGGGAATCCACTGGACAGAATGCCATTCCAGTCCATTCAAAGCGATAATAACAGATGTCGAGAGTTCTTGCCCAAAACGATAACCTTTTGACGTCGGTCCAAACGCTTTCCATTCCACCTGGGCTATGTAATTTAATCGTCCCGATTTAATATTGGCCTGCGGTTGGATCAGCCACCCCCAGCTTCCTTTTCCAGGGTTAAAATTCTCGGGTAAATCATGGTCATGAATTTCTGAATCATACGATCCTGTGGGCAGAATGACTCCTCCACCGATTTCGATATATCCCGAATGCTTGGACGTTTCCTGTTGCCAGCCAATCCAGTGAGCAGTCAATCTGGTATCCCCAATGCCGGACAAACTCTGGTTGCCCAGACGCCCGTCACGAAAATTCCATTGATAGGGCAAACTGAGCTGCCCATACCAGCGATTCGTTAATCTGTGTCGGAACTGGAAACTCAATGACAGAAATTGATCACGAGTGTGTATGTCTGCGCCGTGGTCAATCTGAAATCGTTGTAGCATGCTGGTCACCTGAATACTATTCCTGGGCTGCGCCCAGAATAGACCAATTCCGGAAGCACCAGAACCACCTCCACAAACATCACATGCGTGGATGTGGAAAGGCAGGGTCAGGATGACCAACAGCCATAGACATGAATTTGGTTTCATGGATGAGAATTGTTGGTTGAGAAAACAAACGTTTTAGAGTCAAACCAACAATTCAGGTGGATGAGCCAGCTCGGCTACGATAAGTCGGGAGGTCAGTGCTAACCAGGTATCAATTCGACTGACAACTTGTTTCTGCTCCCCGAGGTGATCAAAGAAAAGTACATCCAAGGTGTAAATCGCCTTGGATCCCGGTTCGGGCAATGGACTGGCAGGAGACTGTTTTTGTTCTTGTTGCTTTTCCAATCTGGCCTTCAGAGCACATTTGCCATTACACTTCTTCTCCGGCTTGTTTAGATTAATACACAAACGACGAGTAATTTCCTCCTGATGTATATTGAAGGCGAGTATCTCCAATGCCTCACGTCCTGTAGATGATAAAATCAGCAGGAGTAAAACCAAGGAAGATGACCGCCTGGACATTGAAGTGAAATTACATGAAACGCATTAACTAGCTATCGTTCTGTCTTGAGATTTACATATACTCCGTATACTCCGGACTGTACATGTAATCTCGGATCTTATCCAAATGCACATCTGATTCAGTAATTCGCGTCAAGCCTTCCTCCATAGCCACGCGTGTCACTGCTTCGGCAATGCGGGCACTGACATCACGGATGCGTTTGAGTGCCGGATAGATTCGGCCCTGTGCCATTTCTTCTTTGCTCACCATATGAGAGACTGTCCGTGCCGCTTCCAAAAACATTTTGTCAGTCACCCGGGTCGCTTTAGAATAAGCTACTCCAAGACCGACACCCGGAAAGATGTACACATTGTTCCCCTGCCCAGGATAATATGTCCTACCGTTTAAATCAACAGGGTTGAATGGACTGCCACTGGCAAAAATGGCTCGACCGCCTGTGTGGAGGTAGGCGTCTTCGGCGGAACACTCCGAATTTGAAGTCGGGTTGGAAAGCGCAAAAATGATGGGTTGCTCATTCAATTGTGCCATCTTTTCCAGCACTTCTTTTGTGAATTTGCCCCCTTGGCCGGATACACCAATGATGGCCGTTGGCTGGAGAAGATCAATTGTTTCCTCCAAGGTATCCACAAGAACATGTGGATGTGCATATGCCATTTTGTGGTGTGCCAGGTTTTCCCGGGAATCACAGACCAAACCGCGGCTGTCTACCAGCCAGCACCTGAGTCGTGCTTCTTCGAGTGATAAACCCTCTTCAACCATGGCCTCACACAGGATGTCTGCTATGCCTACACCAGCTTCTCCTGCACCCAAAAAGACAAAACGCTGGTCAGCAAGCTTGCCACCTTTGATTTTTAACGCAGAGAATATCCCGGCCAGGGCGACACTCGCTGTGCCCTGGATATCATCATCAAACAGGCATGCTTTGTCTTTGAAACCATGCAGAAGAGTGAAAGCATTATCTGTCGCAAAATCCTCCAACTGCACTAAAACATCTGGAAAAACTTCTTGCGCAGCATGAATGAACTCGGTCAACAATTCTTCATATTGATCGCCTCTTACCCGTTCGTGCTGGAGGCCGAGATAGAGTTCATCATCCAACAAGCTTTTATTATTCGTACCTACATCAATGACAATAGGCAAACATTGTGTCGGATGAATACCCGCACAAGCTGTGTATAGCGACAATTTGCCAATTGGGATGCCCATGCCGTAAACACCCAGGTCACCCAGGCCCAAAATGCGTTCGCCATCCGTGACTACAATGACACGGACGTTTTGATACGGCCAATTATGCAGAATCTGACGAATGCGACCTTTGTCATGTAATGAGATGTACAGACCTCTGGATTGGCGGAACAAATGACCGTACGACTGGCATGCCTTTCCCACTGTCGGTGTATATATAATGGGCATGCACTCTTCCAAATGATCGATCACCGTCCGATAAAAAAGACTCTCGTTTCGGTCCTGAAGGGAAACCAGGTAGATATAGCGCTCAAGATCATTTGGCTTGACGCTCAGATTTTCCAATACCCTCTTTTTCTGGTGGTCCTGGGTAAGGACACGAGGTGGGAGCAACCCCCGCAACCCCAATCTGTCACGCTCTTCTTCTGTAAAGGCAGTTCCTTTGTTCAGAACCGGGTCATGCAACACTTTTACCCCGCGCTGCATGGGGACGACTACGGATTTGGCTTTCACAATAGAAATTTGACGCAAGGTAATCTCATTGCCAAACCAAAGCATTCATTTTCATGTGATTTTGATCAGGACGCACAGAAATTCCGATCATGAGATACTCCGATCAGTTGCCTCCTCATTTACCCCATTTTTTCCTTGTTGAATGCCTTGGATCCGCCCTTGGGGATGGACAGGGACTGCCATTCATCGCCTCGAAAAATCTTTGCTAAAAAGACGATTTGCCCAACGTGATAGGCATAGTGAGCGATCTGTCTTGTCAACGCTTGTTGCACAGTGTGCGCTTCAGTACGGATGAATACTGTTCGTTCAAGATCAGCATCAGTCAATTGATCCAGTGTATTGAATAGACAATTCCAACCTTCGTTCCATCTTGCTATAACGGCGTCCCGGTGATTGAGGTTGGACTCAAATTCGGCATCCCGTTCCCGCCACGATTTTTCGCCGTCAGTCGTAATGAAGTCAGTCCATCGCGAAAGCATATTCCCTGTCAGATGATTGACAATGATAGAAATGCTATTGGCATTTTCACCCGGCTCCCAAAACAATCCATCATCCGATACCTGATCCATGGCCTTTTCGCCAAGCGACTTGTAGGTGTGAAAAGTTAGAATGGACAATTGTAGAAAATCCATATTCTTCAATATTAATTAAATTACTTTCCCTCATGACCTCATAACCTCATAATCTCCCTCGCTTGTTCAAGATGACGCTCTTCATGTGTGACGATAATTTCAAACGCATCGGACAGCGAATAGACGATCAGTTTACTAGCTGGCGAATAAATTATCGCCCCTTGTTCGATGTAAGATTGAGCATCTTCAATTCTGGATTTCAGTTTATTTTGATGTTGAATAAATCGCGCTACGATGTCGTCGGGAAGTTGGCTGGAAGCGGGTTCCCAAACAGGAAATGTTTTGATCTTTTTGTCGCGGGTAGGTGAGACGCCTTTTAGTATAAATCGGCCGAAAAATCGACGAATAAATCCTATCCTTCCATGAATTGGAACGTTGAATTCTCCCAGGACGAGTTTGTCAAGCATCGGAAAATAACTTTGATTGGTGTTCATCAGGTGATCCAGTATTTGCGCCACACTCCATCCTTCTTCATTTGGTTTTCGATTGAGGGCCTCCAAGTCGAGACCAGAGCACAGGCTTGTGATCTCCTTGTTTAGGTTGTCGATTCGCTTCAGCCATAAAAAAGTCTGGTGTTCCATAACTTAGAAATATTCAGTAGAAATAAATTTTTCGCATTTCAATGATTACGTTCTTATTTGACGGAAGTCTTGGGGCCTATTTGCTTTCAAGCGATAGGCTTTCCATAATTCTACCCAAAGTGTGCCTGTTGCCGCCAAGGTCAATGATAACACCAGATCAACAGGTTGTAAGGGAATTAGCTGAAAAATAGTCTGCATAAATGGCAAATACTGCATCCCCAGCCAGACGGAAAAGGAAATTGAAATGATCCATGGAAGAAGTGAGTTTGACCATCTGATAGTTTCACGGACCGTTACATTGAAGGAGCGGTTGGCTAATGTGAGGAAGATATTACTCAGTATCAATGTGCTGAATATGGATGTCCGGATCATGACATCCTGGCCACCCTGTCGCGGGGTCATCCAACCGGCAATTAAACATGCAATGGTGATAATCACACCTTGCAGAATGGTTAATGTTAATTCTGGACGAGAAAGTAAATTCTTTCTTGTTGAGTCAGCAGGTTGACTCCTTGTACCCTCCCTGATAGGCTCGTTCTCATAAATAATGGAACAGGTGGGCCCCATAATCAGTTCAAGGAAAATAACATGGATCGGAGCAAAGAGCATCGTTGGCAACCAATCAAGAAAGATGGGCAATGTGACCAGCAGGATGATCGGAATATGAATGGAGATGATATACCGGATTGCCTTTCGAAGGTTGGCATGTATACCTCTTCCGATCTGAACAGCGTCCAGCAACTTTGCAATATTATCGTCAGCTAGAATCAAGCCCGCAGCACCCTTCGCGACTTCTGTGCCTCGCCTTCCCATCGCGATACCAATATGAGCCGCTTTTAACGCCGGCGCATCATTTACACCGTCACCCGTCATGGCAACGATCTCACCCGAGGCTTGAAGGGCTTTTATTATGCGTAATTTTGTATTTGGCCGAACTCTGGCAAACACCTGAATATTCTGAATGGCCGTGATCAAATCTTTGTCAGAGTATTTATCGATCTCGTCTCCAGTTAAAACATGATCGGCAGGGATACCCACCAAGTTGGCAATGGCCACGGCTGTAACGGGATAATCACCTGTGATCAAACGAACACCTAATCCGGCCTCTTTTATTTGCCGGATCACCCCTGGGATATATTCTTCTGGCGGATCTGCGAAAATGATGAGTCCGAGGAATTTAAAGTCGATCTGTTCCTGATTTTCAGGCATTTCTGTTTTGGTCCAAACGCCTTTGGCGACGCCCAGGATACGATGCCCCTTCCGAGCATATGTTTCCCCGATAGCAAGGGTCTTGGTCCGGATCAACGGGTCAGCATTGCACAGTTGGAGGACGCCTTCTACGCCACCTTTACAAGCTACCCGTCTTGTGCCATCCTGGGCCTCCCAAAGATGGGTCATCACTGGTGGTTGCCCGGCCAATGGGAATTCATGGATCATCCGGAAAAGGGGACGTTCGTCAATTGCACCACTCTTCCCGTAATGATCGTGAATAGACTGTTCCATTGGATCGAATGGATTCTCTTCACTTGACCACATGGCCATTTCCAGGATCTCAGAGGGAGGCGAATCTTGCCCATAATCCAAATCCAGTCCAGATCGGGCATCCCAGATATGTACGACTTGCATCAGGTTGCCAGTCAGCGTTCCTGTTTTATCAAAGCATATGACTGTCGCCGCACCCAGAGTTTCTACAGTTTGTGGTTGTCTGGCAATGATGCCATGATGCAGGAGACGATAGGCCCCCATCGCCATGAAAGTGGTCAATGCTACTGGAATTTCCTCTGGAAGTACCGACATGGCCATGGTCAAGCCAAGCAACAGTCCTTCGATAAAACTGCCAGTCAACCAGGTGTGATAGAGGGTGACAAAGAGGAAAGCAATGCTACCCGCAATCACCATTAGCCTGACAAATGAATCAACTTGTTGCTGTAATGGTGTCCGTGTTTTTTGCACACCCTCCAGCGATCGGCCGATTCCTCCCAAAGTGGTTTGTGCGCCAATTGCCGTGACTTGGGCTGTACAATAGCCTCGTACAACTAAAGTGCCTTGGAGGATATTATCGTCCAATTGCTTTTCAACAGCAAGGGATTCTCCTGTTAGAAGTGCTTCGTTTAAAGCTAGATCATTTGCGATAATGATCTTTGCATCAGCAGGGACGATCATTCCTTCTTCACAAACGATGAGGTCGTTTATCACGATCTCCCGCACGGGTACTTCTTTAAGGTCGCCATCCCGGATCACTTTGGCACGCGCCGTCGTGATTCGTCCCAGTGCGTTTATTGCCCTCTGGCTGCGCAGATCCTGGAATATGGAAATACCTGCAACAAAGACAAGGGCGATACCCATTGTAACGGCTTCCGGTACTTGTTCCAGGAATGCATATAGTCCACATGCTACCATTAGGAGCAAAAACATAGGCTCCAAGACTACAGGGATGACAACCTGCCATACTGTGCTCTTTCCCTGGAGGGCAGTATTCTCTCCATGGAGCCCACGTTGCAAGTTGACCTCCTCTTCTGTGAGACCTTGGATCGGAGGGCGATTCGAATCGTTCAAGCCAAATGGATCATGGAGTGAAGATAAGGAAGCTGTATGCCCATTGTGTCAAAGAGGACTTCAGACAAGTTCCTTTTACCAGATAATCAACTTTACACAACTAACTCACAATTGAAATCAGACAACTGAATTCAGGCTCCTATCTTCGCATAATGTCTAGCTTCCATCCTTCAGATCGATTAAATAAAAAGGCAGCGGATCTAGGTTTTTTCCTATGTACAGTCGCAAAGGCTGAACCAATGGATGAGGAGGCGCACCGATTGGATGATTGGCTTAATCAGGGGTATCACGGCAAAATGGGTTATATGGCCAACCATTTTGAGTTGCGGACTGATCCCACCAAACTGGTGCCTGGTGCAAGAAGTGTCATCAGTCTTGGATACAATTATCACAATCCGGATTTACCTGAAGATCCGGAAGCTCCAAGGGTCAGTCAGTATGCCTACGGGGAAGACTACCATAAAGTGATCCGCCGGAAATTGAAAGAATTATTTCGCTGGATGAAGGACGAATATGGTGATATCCAGGGCAGGGTATTTGTCGATTCTGGGCCAGTATTGGAACGAGACTGGGCTAGGCGTTCTGGCTTGGGCTGGGTAGGAAAACACACCTTGTTGATCAACCGGGAAGTGGGGAGTTATTTCTTCCTGGCCGAGTTAATAGTAGACTTGTCCTTGGAGCCGGATCCGCCGATCAAAGATTATTGTGGCACTTGTACCCGGTGTATTGACGCCTGTCCGACGGACGCAATTTCTCTTTCAGGATACCTCCTGGATGCATCAAAATGCATCTCGTATCTCACTATTGAGTTGCGTGAGGCTATACCTGCGGAATTCAAAGAAAATCTGCAAAGGTGGGCATTTGGATGCGACATTTGCCAGGACGTTTGCCCCTGGAATCGGTTTGCCCAGCGGCATGAGGAGCCTGCCTTTAATCCGCATCCAGATTTACTGGTTATGTCCAAATCGGACTGGAAGGAAATGACGGAAGATATATTCGATTCCGTGTTTGGACGCACACCAGTTAAACGAGCTGGGTGGGAGAAACTGATTCATGAAAATGTAAGAGTCCTCCTCTAATAAAAGCTGGATTTTATCCACTAGCCAACCTGTCATGGTTTACCTATTCTCAATCCTCAATTGCCTCAATTCCGAGTTTCCTCAATCGTTCCAGACTGTCTTTCATCGCTTTGAGTTGATCAGAACCATGGGCTTGCCATTCCGAAATTTCGCCGATGACACGTAGCGGATGGCAAGTGCGATATGACATTGTCGGATTTCCAGGAAACTTCTTGTCTGTTAAATTGGGATCATCCTCCATAGGACCAGTTGGCTCTACTGAATAGATTCGTTCACGATCATCTCCAAGTGCCAACTCTGCTCCCCAAATTGCAGCTTCCAGGGTGGCAGTGAAGTAGACATATTTTGCCAATTTCTGTTTGCCATAGTTAGAATTGTAGCCCGGTATAATCAGATCGCCAGATTGGAGATCAGCTTTTGTTCCGTGGTAAAAGAGATTCAAATTTTGCTTGTCAATGTCGTGCATGTAATACGCATTTGATGAGATCCATTGTATTTGGTTTAGCTGAAAGTGAGTATATATAAAGGAAAGCTTATTGCATTATAATGTTTCTCACTTGTAGCGAGTAAAAATATCTTTCAGGTCAGCTAAATTGTACCATTTAAATAAGTTAATTTGAACTTTTTTGACTAAAATCTTTTCTAAAATTAGTTCATAAGAATCTGTCCATTCTCCTCAACTCCTCCACTCCGAACTCCCTTACTTCTCAGACCATCATTTCCATGATTCTCGCTCGCCATTTCGGAAAGCCATCAATAAAGTCCGAATTTCGATGCTCATGTGATACACGATTAAATACAAAGGCGGTGTTGTCAGTATGGTGTAGGTAGGTCATCCGACCATGTTCTCGAATGGCATTGATCTCCCTCTCCAGAAGTTGATAAGCTTGTGGCAAAGTAAAAGGCCCTGCAGGTAGACTCCATACATATGTTGCGTTGGTGTTCAATAGTTCCCACAAAAAATGGTGCATGGTTTCACCTCGATAATGAAAGAGAAAACCAAAGTCGGGTTGAAGTGTAAATTTTAAGGGAGTCCTTACTTCATGAATTTGGCCCGCCAGGAATTGAAGCTGAGGCCGATTCCGTACATCATGAGCTTCTATGATTTCTTCTAGCAGCAGCTTTTCGTGATTTCGGTATGTATTTCCGAATGCATTTGCCGGGGTGTCTTCAAATAGTTCTCCTGATCCAAACAAACCCTTGTCTAATCTTGTTTGGCTTGCCGTTTTCAAGCTGTCCTTCAATACGATTCTGCGGACAGAAGAAATCGAGTCATCATTGATCCGGTCCAGATCGACGGACGAACAGGCAACTTTCTTGACTAATTTACCAATCAGTTCAACTACTCCTGTAAACTCAATTGTCCGTTTCCCAAGGAGTTTTCCAAAAAATGGTTTGATGGCTTCAAATTCCGGAAGAATATGCGGATTGGGAAGGATTATTTGTATCGGGTCGGGCATGCCAGGCAGCCGTTTTAGACATTCAACATAACCGATTTTGAATGTTAACCGGTTTAAAGGAATCCGACCTTCAATACGCACTCGTTTTACAATTGGCGATTCTACCGGTTTGTTCGTTTGGCTAATCTTACTGGCCGACTTGAGCAGATTCGTGAAACCGTCTTTTTTATATGCGCTTAATTGTGTTTCAAGTTCTGACCAATTCAAATATGCAAACCGGATATTTTTCACCTCTGCTTTCGGTGACTGATTGGAGAAATGAGGTTCGGGGTCTGAAACAGAGTAATTGATGATAGTGATTGTCAATGTTCCAGTGACACGTTCAAATACATCCTGTCTAACCCTCCAAAAATGTGGTTTGTGATCTGAGAATTGAAAGGTAGACTTGGACGGCAAATTCGTGTTGCTCCAAGATACCAATTTCTCATTATTCAGGTGAATGCCTGTGTTTGAGATTCTCAGAAGGATGGTTCTGGCTGGAGGGGGCATTTGTATTATCCGAAGGAGTTCATTGTTTAGAAATCGGTATTTAAAGGTAAATAAATGAACGGGCTACTTGACAATCCTGCTTTAATTACACTATTTGAATTGTATCGCAGCGGTTTATCATTCGCAGCCATTTATTATTCTCTTTTATTCGTCAATCTTCAGGACAACTTGCTTTTTATGATATGCGTCTTGAGTCATAACGTCAAGAAAATAGACACCTGAAATAAGATCTGGCACAAGTAATTGTGTGCCAGTCGAGTTGATGGTTGATTGATATACGATTCTGCCATATGGATCCAGTAGGCGGATAAGTGCTCCAGTAGGAATGTCCGACTCTTTCCATTTGAGAGTGAGTTGAGTTGTAAATGGATTTGGATAGACTTCCAGGTTAATATTTTTACCCGAAATATCTACCGTTTCCGTCGATGGGTCACCCAGATCATACTTATAGGTCTTGACATCATAGTTGCCAAAGGAGGATCCATTGATGATGTAGACTTCATCATCAATGATAAAAGATGCCGGAGCCCATCTTGAAGAACCTGGATGGGGCGGCAATTCTTCCCACTGGTCCAATTCGCCATCATATTTCCAAAATTCACCGGTCTCCATTGAATCATGGTCGTCACCATCTCCACTGAGCACATAACCGAAGCCGTTGTGAGAAAATTGTGTACCGGCTACTCTCCCTTGTGACGGGATACTCGCTACCTCTAGCCAACTGTCATTCTCTGGGTTATATTGAAACCAGGAATCATAGATTTTTGGCTCCACACTGCCATGCCCGAAGCCGGCATAAACAAAATCACCGATCGCAAATTGATATGGATGATGACGAGCATGACTTGGGAAATCAACTTTTTGAGTCCATGTATCCGATTCGATATTGTATACCCACCAATCATCCAGATTGCCAATTCCACTGCCACTTCCCAGTCCTAAATAAATATTTCCCTTGTGTGTAACAAAGGACGGATGGAGTCGGGGATTGCACGGACAGGAGGTCAATTCTGTCCATTTACCCGATAGGGGGTCAAATTCCCAGAGGTCATTCTTTTGTTCCTCAACACTGTCTCCAGGTGATGTTCCAGTGCCAAACCCGAAATATGCTTTATCCTCCCAAACATCACCAATACCAAAACCGCGGGTTCCACCTGGGAAATCCGGTAGTTGCGTCCAGGCATCTGTATCTGGCGAATAGCTGAAAAATGCAGCTGAAAGCTCATCTGGGGTTTTTCCCGTAAGGATATAACCAGTGCCGTCGATCGCAAACCCAAAAGAATGATCTGTCCGAAATGGCTCAGGAGGGGGAGATACTTCCGTCCATTGTGCGACTAAAGAGAAATGAGTGAGAAATAAAAAGTGAGTGATAATTAAAAATTTCAAGTTCTGCGTATCAATCATGATGTGTTCGTTGAATCTAGCGAGCTTATTCAGGAGCTATGTGATCATCAGGGCTTTTGAGGTTTCCATTTTCGATGGTCTCCTTCGGCTATTGTTGATGAACGAACATACATGAAAATGAATTGGTTCATTGTAATGGAGGACGCGTGGTTTCTATTGAATTGAAACAATATATCAAGATTTGGTGCACCTCTCATGGAGTAGCCTTCCATTTCACGGCCTTGAAATATGAAAAGCGCTTAACCTCATAACCTTCCATCTATGTACCTTTCCGCCATGAATAAATGGTGGCTCACCCTTAAACAGGGACGAACAATTGCACTGATCGCCTCTCTCGTCTTTATCGGGGTGATCATTTATTTCTTTACAGATATTGTCACATATATCTTGTTGGCCTGGGTGATATCAATGGTTGGTGCACCCTTAATGTCGATGATGCGACGAGTCAATATTAACGGGTGGGTACCCAATTCAAGTTTGAGAGCAGCCATCACGATAATCGCCTTCTTCGGTATATTAGGTGGGTTAGGGTGGATTTTCGTCCCTATGTTGTTGGAGCAGGCGGCATCGATTTCTCGGGTCAATTATGTGGCCATTGCTCAATCCCTTTCCGAACCACTCAATCTTTTGAATGAACGATTGGCGGAATTGGGCTTGGTTAATGACACACGTTCACCCTCAGAACAGGTAATCGCTACACTTAAAACCTGGTTTGAGCCTGCGAAAGTAGGGGGGTTTTTCACCTCCAGCCTGTCATTGGCTGGCAGCTTGATTATCGGTTTGTTCAGTGTCATCTTTATTTCCTTTTTCTTCCTTCGGGAGGAAGGTCTTTTCATGGAGTTTGTGGCTAGTCTCATGCCTCAGGAATATGATAGCCGCACCCGCCGGGTCATTGATGAAGTGTCTGAATTACTGACCAGGTATTTTGGAGGGGTTTTAATTCAGATTACACTGATTACGCTATTGCTCTCGAGCTTACTCACTCTGGTGGGCGTGAACAATGCATTTTTAATCGCCTTTTTTGCTGCATTAATTAATGTAATCCCCTATATCGGCCCAATCATTGGTATGGCATTTGGGATTTTGATGACGATTTCATCCAGTTTAGATCTTGATTTTTATACCCAAATGCTGCCATTGATCTGGCGGGTGATTGGCGCTTTTGCAATTGTCCAGCTTCTGGATAATTTCATTTTCCAACCCTTTATCCTGGGTAGTCGGGTCCTTGCTCATCCTTTGGAGATCTTTATTATTGTCATGGTGGGTGCAAAGATTGGCGGGATAACCGGTATGGTCCTGGCCATTCCATCATATACCGTACTACGTGTTATCGCTCGTGTTTTTCTCAGCGAATTTACCATTGTTCAAAAACTGACTCGACGGATGGAGGAGGCTGCCAAAGAGAAGGGCGTATCCCCATGATTGAGAATCATCTAACATGAGTGCTTCAACACCTATCGACATCGCTGTCATTGGCGGTGGGGCTGCAGGATTTTTTGCAGCAATCACTGCGGCTCAGGTTAATCCTTCGTTGCGTATTGTCATTTTTGAACGAGGTCGTGATGTGCTGCAGAAAGTTCGTATTTCAGGTGGCGGTCGATGCAATGTGACACATGCCTGTTTTGATCCAACCGAATTGATAGGTTACTATCCAAGAGGTGAAAAAGAATTGTTAGGACCATTTATGCGTTTTGCTCCGGGTGATACGGTCGACTGGTTTGGACAGCGCGGTGTAGCGCTAAAGACTGAAGAAGATGGCAGGATGTTTCCAGATACGGATCGGTCGGCAACAATTGCAGAATGTTTAATCCAGGCAGCAGTACAAGCCGGGGTCATTGTCCAAATACAATCCCGGGTTGAGCATCTTGCGCCATCCAAGGCAGATACGAGTACATGGAAACTAACTGTTAATGGCCAAAAGGTGGTTGCCAGAAAAGTCATGTTAGCAGCGGGTAGTAGCACTGCGGTATGGAAGATGTTGTCCAATCTCGAAATTGAAGTGGTCGATGCAGTCCCTTCCCTGTTTACATTCAACATTAAAGATTCCAGAATACAAGGGCTGCTAGGGCTATCCGTTTCTGATGCGGTCGTCGAAGTAGTCAACAGTCATCTTCAAGCACATGGCCCTTTGTTAATCACGCATTGGGGGATGAGTGGCCCAGGCATTCTCAAATTGTCTGCCTGGGGTGCCAGAGAGTTGGCCAAACGACAATATCGATTTGCGATTCGAGTCAATTGGACAGGTGCAGCCCGTGAAATTGTTCAGCAATGGCTGGTCAACCATCGCAAGGAATCGCCCAAAAGGACATTGCTGAAAAGTTCCTGGCCATCCATTCCAGGTCGACTTTGGGAGAAGTTGTTGGAGCGGTCTGCTATTCCTCCTGCCAGGACGTGGAGTGAATTGCGAAAGGAGGAAGAAGTCAAATTGATCAATGAGTTGGTCGAGGGGACTTATCAGGTCAGTGGAAAAAGTACATTCAAAGAGGAATTTGTGACTGCTGGTGGTATCGATCTCAAAGAGATCGATTTTAAACGATTTGCATTGCGAAAGTTCCCTAATCTGTTTGCCGCTGGGGAGATTCTGAATATTGATGCTGTAACTGGAGGGTTTAACTTCCAGGCAGCCTGGACAGGTGGCTGGCTCGCTGGTAAGGCGATGGGGGAGGAGTGAGGCCGTTTTTCGCCCCGAGCACTCGGGGCTGTTCGCGATTCGCGATTCGCATTTCGCTACAGATTGCTCGTGGCTTGGGACTAGTAAATGCCAGATTTTGTTTCCTATTTCAGGGGAGGACAGGGCCTGAAATACAAATATCGACATCCACGAAACTATAGCTCCCTTCTCCTTGTAAGGAGAAGGGCGGGGGGATGAGGTTACCACTGCTGTTCGCGATTCGCGATTCGCATTTCGCCATTCGCTACAGATTGCTCGTGGCTTGAGTCTAGTAAATGCCAGATTTTGATTTCTATTTCAGAAGGGTAAAGGGCACTGAAATACACATCTGTTTAGTCTTAAACCCCTACAGGGTTTCATCCAGGTACGATAGCTTTGACATTCCTCATAACCTCAAAAACGCATAACCATATAAACTTCTCCTCCACTCCTCGGCTTCACCCTCATAACCCCATAACCTCCTTCCTCACAACCATCAGGAAAGGGCATAAAAAAAGCCCCGTCCCTGAGGACGAGGCTGTATGAATTCAACGCATGTATGCGTTAGTCTTCAAAACGATTCCAACGGCTTTCACCACCGGAGTTATTGTCGTCACGGCCACGGAAATCACGGCCTCCGCCGCCTCCACCGCCATAACCACCACGGCCTCCGCCGCCGCCTCCACCGTATCCGCCACGGCCTCCGCCGCCGCCTCCACCGTATCCGCCACGGCCTCCACCGCCGCCTCCACCACCTGGGCGGAATTCGCGACGAGGACGATCTTCAGCCTCTTTGACAACCAAAGTGCTGCCATCGAGTTCTGCTCCATCTAAGGCATCCACAGCTTGCTGTGCAGCCTCGTTGTCAGGCATCTCGACAAAGCCGAAACCCTTAGAACGACCCGTTTCACGGTCGATAATTACCTTGGCGGAAGAAACCTCACCAAATTTTTCAAAAGCTGCTTGCAGATCCTCACTAGAGGTCCGGAAGTTGATTTTGGCTACAAAAATGTTCATAACACAGTTAAATAAATAAAGAATAAAATAGATGACAATTAAAACAATTCTTCAGTGTAGCCAGCATACGATCCTTACTCTTCTCATCGGTTAAAGCTGAATTCCACTTAGTTGGAAACATCAGGGTCAGGTAGCTTTCTACCGCAGACCGGGGGATGATCTCCGCAATAATACGACAAACTTGGCCGTAAAGTTCCGGAGTTCCTACGGATTATCAAAATTATTTATCCTGACGAGCAAAGACTCGCTTGAGGAGATCACTCGAACGAGAAGACAAATTGGTCCGGATATTCAACTCCTCTACCTCAATCTTGGCAAATAATCCATCCAGAGCCTTGTCGGTTACATAATCATCCAATCGGGTATTGACCTCTTTGACAAATGGCAGCTTGTTATAAGCTGTTGTCGCTGAAGACCATAGAGAGACGGCATTCACCTTTTCAAGTGATTCCAGAATCACGGGATGAAACTCATCATATAAAGGTGGTCGAGTAGTTCGATCAAGATATTGGGTGGCTGCATTCTTTTGACCCATCAGGATATTCATCGCATCCTGGAATGTCATTTTCTTGATGGCACCGATAAAAATTGGCTTGGCCTTTTGAGCTGCATCTTCTGCAGCCCGATTCAGACGCTCAGTCAAATCGGATTCCAGATTCTGAAATCCTGGGACAACCTTGAGTTTATTGATAACCGTTTGAGCCTCTGTAGGCAGCAAAATTTTATATGGGCTCTTGTAATAGCCATCCGTTTTCGACAAGGCATCGGCTCCTTTACTGACACCGATTTCAAGTGCTTCCTTCAAGCCACTACCAACTTCAGAGTCTGATGAAGGGAGTGATTTTTTTACCTTTCCCAACAAGCCATCCAGGTTTTGAAGTTGGGCGGTGGAACAAGAGAACAGCATCAAGGTTGACAGGAGGAAGGTGGTCAGTTTCATAGTTTGTGATTTCATTCGGTGAGGTAACGCCTGAGTGGCATCAATCGTTGTTATCAAATCTTTAAAGTTCTTCAGGAAGGGAAAGAAATTCTACGAACACCCCAGAACATCCTCCAGTAAATGCGGGATGTTCCTTCGTCATGCGTATTCGAATACTTCCTGAAGTGGGATGAAACATTCTGATTTGGCGTATGATTCTCGAGCATACTGTTTCTAGCAAATCAGCTCGAATAGCCATCTCTGTCCGACAAATCTCATGCAAATCTCCATAATTCAATGTCGTTGCCAGGTCATCAGATTCGGGATCAGATTGAACAGGTGTTTCTACCTGCAAGTCCAGTCTGAACCAATGGCCTGTAAGCGCCTCTTCAGGGTACACTCCATGAAACGCAAAAAGCCGAAGTCCTTCCAGACCTACAGTCAGGGTTGTCATAGTTTCCATACTGGCAGCAGGGCATATGGGCGATAGTATACCGAATCTTGATCACCAACCTTCTTTGAATCGATCCGACCAATCTCAACAATATGTACTCCTCTGGTGAATGTATCGATGTCGATCATGTGTAAAAGTCCATATTGGGTCGTTTTAGGGTGTTGATAGAAGAATGAGGAGGGCTCCAAGACTCGATCATCTATACTGATTTTGAAAAGCTTAGTCATACACTCCATGTAGGGCTTGACTTGAGTTTCAGATTCAATCCATCTCTCATTTACAAAGAGCGGAATAAATTTAGAAGCGATCAGACTATTGTGTACAGGCTGGATGTCAGGGCAATATCGTTCGATCTTTCCTGATAGTTCATCATCCATTTTCAAAGGGATGAACACTTCTAGTACTCCATTCGAAACATAACGGCTTGGCGTACTTGCAAGCTTTATAGATAAATCAGGATTCAAATCATCATAATATCCGGGAATGAGCGAAAGTGGATTTGAGCTTTTGGGGATTAATGGCTGGGTTTGGAAAAAAAGTGAATTGCCGAAGTAGATAAGTATGTAAAAGGGAATGATGAACCATAAAAATCGTCTACTGAACCGATTTCCCATCATCGTATAATAGAGGGACCGATAAATGAAGGAAAGAGAGATCCAGCTCAAGAATTTGTAAAAAGGAAAGTAGAATTTATCCAAGCCATCAGCACGCTTAATCAATCCCTGACCTGCAAAATCCATTATATAAATAAGAGATAGACTATAGATGAAGTACTCCCATATTTTTGTGATAATGCTGTTAGGAAGAGAAAGAATATCCCCATTGAACCAATTCAATATTCCCAAGGAACCAAGTACGAAGCCAATATAAATACCAATGCAAAGTGCAACAAACAGGACCAGGTAAGCGAAAGCGAAAATGTTGCTGCAAAACTTGTCAAGTTGAAGAATATATGCATCAAGTGAAAGTGTGTTCTTTCTTAAGGTTCGTTGGAAAAGAGGTGTAAATCCTTGCGATGTCAGGTTAGAACCCTTATTCATTGTACGCAAACCAACTGCCGCAATCCATAAACCACGCAGGAACAAGTGGAAGACCAAGCTCAACAGTAAACCTTTTCCACCAATTAAAAGGAAATAGTAATAAGACTCCAATGCGCTCAATAACAGCGAATCAATGCCCTGGACCCGATTGAAAAAGAGGTGAAACTTTTGTTCAGCCAGATCTAAGCCCTGGATCAATAGGAAGATGCTGAAACCAGAGATCAAGAGCTCTAATTGCCAACTCTCCTTACCCAACCGGTCAAGCCATTCGTTTGATTTTTCACGTCGTTGCATCTGAATTGTCAAAAGATTGAACCTCAAAATAAGACGGCTGTTTTAATCTGAGGTCAGATTGTACCTTTGCGGCAAGAAATATAGGTTTTCAACCCACTAGCACAAGCATTATGCAGAAGAAGTCAACCCGGGAAGATCGATATCAAGGTCACGATTATTATCAGTTAGATGAATTGCTCCAGGAAGATCATCTGCTGGCTCGTGATGCAGTTCGCACCTGGGTGAAGCAGGAGGTCAGCCCGATCATCGAAGATTTTGCCAATCGGGCAGCCTGTCCCTATCACCTCTTTAAAGGATTGGCAGACATTGGCGCATTCGGCCCAAGCCTGCCTGTCGAGTACGGTGGTGGAGGCATGGATGAGATTGCCTATGGTGTGATCATGCAGGAGCTGGAGCGCGGAGATTCAGGAATTCGTTCCATGGCCTCTGTCCAGGGATCATTGGTGATGTATCCAATTTACAAATTCGGTAGCGAGGAGCAACGGAAAAAATATTTACCCAAGCTTGGCAGTGGTGAGTTCATTGGCTGTTTTGGTTTAACCGAGCCCGATCATGGTTCCAACCCGGCGGGTATGGTCACCAATATCAAAGATGACGGTGATGCTTATATTCTCAACGGTGCGAAAATGTGGATTACGAACTCGCCGGTTGCAGATATTGCTGTCGTGTGGGCCCGAGATGAGGAGGGTAAAATCCGTGGATTGATCGTCGAAAAAGGAATGCCCGGATTCACCGCTCCCGAAATTCATGGCAAATGGTCCTTACGCGCATCGATTACGGGCGAACTGGTGTTTGAGGATGTCCGAGTTCCAAAGGCAAATGTATTGCCGAATATAAACAGCATGCGTGGCCCATTATCGTGTCTGTCCAAAGCGCGATATGGCATCGCCTGGGGCGTGATTGGCGCTGCGTTGGATTGTTATGATTCTGCCTTACGGTATTCACTGGAGCGCGAACAGTTTGGTCGTCCAATTGCAGGTTTCCAACTGACGCAGAAGAAATTGGCCGAGATGATCACCGAGATCACCAAGGCACAATTACTCACCTGGCGATTGGGTACTTTGGCTAATGAAGGGAAGGCGACCCCCGGCCAGATTTCTATGGCGA
>JAHEAU010000004.1:0-17598 GCA_024642625.1 Lewinellaceae bacterium | reverse complement strand
CCCGAGAGGCTCGGCAGATCCATGGTGGTATGGGAATTACAAATGAATATCCCGTGATGCGCCACATGATGAACCTTGAGACTGTATTGACATATGAAGGAACGCATGATATCCATTTATTAATTACTGGAATGGATATCACTGGGATCAATGCGTTTTCTTAGAAGTGCCAATTGAACGTTAATCTATTGCAAATAGCCTGATGAGGATCTGCCTCCAGGCAATGGAAACAGGTTCTGGCCCGTTATTTGGGACAGCTGGAAATACGATTATGACCGTGAAGTACACCCTTTTTAGCGTTTTCTTCTGTTGGACACTTTTTAGTGTTGGAACTCTATGGGCGCAATATGAGCCCATCAAGTTGGAAAATCCATCCTTTGAGGATGTACCTGCTCCTGGGTCCCAACCCTCAGGCTGGTATGATTGCGGATTCCCCAACGAATCACCTCCAGACACACATCCTGGTGTTGACTCAGCATTTTTCAATGTCACCACACCACCTCAAAAGGGAACGTCCTACCTTGGATTAGTAACACGCGATAACGATACGTGGGAATCTGTTTCTACACCTCTTCCGCGGCCATTAGAAGCAGGAGTATGTTACACGTTCAATCTTTACCTCTCTCGTTCGCCGGATTATTTTTCGCCGAATAAACGTGGAGAAAAAGTCTATCATACAACTCCGGCAGTCTTTCGAATATGGGGTGGCAATGCCCCATGTGATAAATCCGAAATGCTGGCATCTACTTCAGTAATCACTCACCCGCGCTGGGTTCGATATCAGTTTACATTCGAACCCAAAAAGCGACTTTCCTGGTTTATTCTGGAGGCTTTTTATCAGACGCCGGTTCTTTTTCCATATAATGGAAATATCCTTGTGGACAATGCTTCCGTCATTCGTCCTGTGCCTTGTGATGCCATTGTCCTGGAGGAAGAAGAAGAGGCGGCACCCGCACCAAAGCCTGCGCCAAAAGAGGTCAATAAGCCGAAGCCTACTCCAAAACCAGAAGCTACATTGGGTGGACTATCGAGAGCACAGCTGAAAACTGGTCAGATCGTCAGTGTCGATAAAATTTATTTCAAGGCGGATACAGCTGCCTTGAACCAGGAGTCTTACCCTACTCTCGATGAGATTTTTCAGTTCCTTGAAAAAAATGATGATGTTGTTGTGGAAATAGGAGGCCACACAAACGGCAACTGCGACCATCCGTATTGTGACAAACTATCCGAGGCCCGAGCAAAACGAGTGGCCGATTATTTGATAGAGCGGGGAATTTCCAACACACGTGTCCGTTTCAAAGGTTATGGAAA
Organism: Lewinellaceae bacterium; assembly: GCA_024642625.1. GTDB lineage: Bacteria > Bacteroidota > Bacteroidia > Chitinophagales > Saprospiraceae > JAGNXB01. The sequence continues at coordinate 16,287 of JAHEAU010000004.1, read as the reverse complement.
ACGGAAACCCGTTGGGTCGAATGCTACACTGGCGGGACGCAAGAAAAATCAACGGGTAGAAGTGACGATACTCGAAATGAAGGGTTAATTGTGCTCCACTGTAAATCCCACCTGTACTAATTCCTTCCAATAGTTGGGAAAGGACTTTTTAACGACTTCTGGGTCCTGTATTTTAACTTCTCCGCCACAGGACATTAAACTGAAGGCCATTGCCATCCGATGATCATGATAAGTCGCAAATTCTGGGCTATCTATATCCGCTTTTCCTGAAAGATGCCAAGTGTCTTGATCGATACTGTCTGCTTCAAATCGGACGCCCACTTTGGCCAATTCCAGCTGTAAGGCAACCACCCGATCTGTTTCCTTGATACGCAACGTATGCAGACCTGCAAAGTGGCCTTTCACTCCGTGGATGGCGCATAGTACGACGATCGTTTGAGCCAAATCTGGTGTGTTACTGAAATCGAGTCTTAAAATGTCAGGAACGGTTTCCGAGGTTCGATAAATTGTGATACCCTCTGGCTCTGCTTTTGTTTCTATCCCAAATTTCATCATCCAATCAAGAATGACCTCATCTCCTTGTAAGCCGGATTGAACCAGGCCGGGAAGTTCAAGACTGCTTCCTTTCGCTGATAACGCCAGAATAGCATAAGCATAGGAGGCTGCTGTCCAATCTGCTTCAAGAACCAGATCGCGAGGAACAACGTGTTGAGGTGCTACAGAAATTGTATTGTTCAGTATGTGAATGTCGATTCCCCAATGCTGAAGGACGGCAATTGTCATTTCGAAATATGGCTTTGAGGTGATCGGTTTGGTCAGATGAATAGTTAATCCTTTCGCCAATAGCGGGCTTGCCAGTAAGATGGCTGTCAGGAACTGGCTGCTAGAGGATGGGTCGAGGAAGATTTTATTGGTCTTTTGTCCTGGAAACCCATTCAATAAGATCGGAGGGCAACCAGTGATCCCGGAATAGAAATAATTAACTCCAAGTTGGTCCAGTGCATTCATTAATGGAGCAATAGGGCGTTGTTGCATTCGGGGTGATCCGGTCACAATCCCATCTCTACCAGATAGCGCAAGAAAGGCAGTCAAAAATCGGAGGGTAGTACCCCCGGCGCCAGCATCCCAAACAGGTCCCGGATGATGAAGCAAAGTCGCCAGTAATCGAATGTCTTCAGGCAAAGCTGGATCAGTCATTATGGTCAATCGATCCACTTGAGCAGCCAGGATCAATTGCCGGTTGATCAGACTTTTACTGAGTGGTAATTGAATGGTGCCAGAGATCGGGCCTTTCGGAAAGCGAAGTGTCAACATCATCTGTCTGAAGTCAAAAATAAAGCCAATGCCCGCTCCATTTTCCTTTCGAATCGAAGGAAAGAGATGGCGCAGGAATCTTGATGAAATTCAATCCATGCAGGATTGTCTTTAAGAATGGGCTCCGGACCCTGACGCGGGAGAGGTCAATATCTGGCGCCAGGAAGACCTGGGTAATTCGTGGATAGTTGATCGGATCAGCGGAGATGTGGAGGTTATCACTAGTCGTCCATGTATTATCGAAACCACCATAGAGGTTTTCACCACTGATCCCGACAGCAACATTCAACCATTCTGGAAGCCAATCTGGTTTTGAATGGGAAAAGGAGGCCGGATTGATACTCATCCAGATGGTCATTGCATTGTAGTCTTTCAAATATTTTGACGCGAAATTGTCGCCATATAGTTCATCCGCTCTCGTGGCATAGGTCACAGTTCCTGAATGAGATTGTCCCGGAATCAAGTCCTTCGGGTAACTCACGGGATTACTGGAAATTTTAATCAATATCCGTTGCTCCTTCCAAAGGATGTCTTGAGTGATATACCAGCTCGCACCGATTGTGTTGGCGGCCATATCCGGCCATGAAAATCCCCATTTTGATGAAAAGGCATCCAGGACTTCAACGCTGGTTTGCAAAACAAATGCTACTCCGGCGCCAGACCATCTGGACGAATAGCGATCCATACCTGTCCATCGTGCGCCCTGCGTTAGCCAACGGGTTTCATTATAAGTGGTCCAAATGTGGCCCAATTTGTCCATGTGGCGCCATTCACCCCAATCATCGAACGTGTGAAATCGGGTTTGTTCTGTTTCAGCATACCAAGCTTTTTGAAGACCTACAAGAACGACCCCATAAGTTGCTGTACCAATACCAGTAGATATCCAGAATCGATTCTGGCTAAATGAATCAGCTGGAGAGAAGAATCCAATATCCTGTCCATTTGCGACGACAGCAAGTGACTGGATCAAGACAAGAAGAAGAATCCGGCTTCGAATGGAATGGCGGATTTTGATGTATGTATCCCATACATTGTCATTTCTGGTCATCCGTCCTGAAAGCCACTTGATCATGGAGTAAAGATATTGTCCATATATTACGAAGTTGCTAAATCTCAACAGAATGGAAAACAGACAAACACTGCTGCGCGCATTAATTATTGGATTTGGGTTAATCATGATATTGGTCTTATCTGGTGGAATGTTTCTTACAATCGATGCCGGTGAGCGTGGCGTTCTATTTCACCGGTTCGGGGGGGGATTAGATATGGAGACCATGTACACCCCGGGATTTCATGTCGTTGCTCCCTGGAATACGATGTACGTTTATGATGTTCGAGAAAAGCAGGTAGAAGAAGAGATGGAGGTTTTGTCAAGTAATGGATTGACGATTCGCGTGGATGTCACAGTCCGGACGAACCCGGTGTATCACCAAATCGCTTCCCTCCATGAAAAATTTGGAAAGGACTATATGACTTCACTGGTTCGTCCTGAGATAAGATCTGCAGTCAGGAAGATCATCGGTCGGTTTGAGCCGGAAGAATTGTACTCCTCCAAACGGGATGAGGTCCAGCAACTGATCCAGGAGGATCTGCTCAAGGAACTGCAGAACAATTTTGTGGAATTACGCGCAACCTTGATTCGCGATATTTCCTTGCCAGAGAAGATACAGAATGCGATAGAACGCAAGCTCCAACAAGAACAAGAGTCTGAAGAGTACAAATATCGACTGGAGAAAGAAACTCAAGAGGCAGAACGGAAAATCATAGAAGCACGAGCTAAGGCTAAGGCCAATGAAATTATTTCAGCGAGCTTGACAGATAAAATTTTGAGAGACAAAGGAATTGAAGCTACCCTGGAGCTTGCTAAATCTCCAAACAGTAAAGTGGTCGTAATCGGATCCGGAAAAGAGGGACTGCCTCTTATTCTTGGCGATTCAAATAAATGAAACTGAAAATCTAGGTCTTTTTACTCTACATATTTCTGTCGGATGACAAGTGCAACCCAGTCATCCGGAAGGGAGATATATCCTTGCTCGTAGCAAAAGTAGTAGGTATTGCCACCCTTCGTAGAATAGATGTTCGTGAAATAACTGAACTTGAAACCTCGGTCCAGGAGGTCTTCACGACGGACTTTTGTCTTGCCATTCGGATTGAATTCTGCAAGGATGCGTCGGTTTTTTCGAAGGGTATTATTGATATTCCGGACAAAGCTTGTTGCATCACTATTTTGCTTGTTATGCCATGCAGATCGACATTGGTCACAACAGAAACGCTTGTCATTTCTGCCATGAATGACTTGGTCACATTCGAGACACGTGCGTTCCGGATCTTTTACAGCCATGCGATTTATTCTCTGATGAATATAGGGACTTTCATCCAAATTGCGTCATACCGGCAGATAGCTGCATTAACTACTGCCAGTTTGGCGTTTTGCGCAGAATGGAATGGTCTTCGAGTATCCTGCTATATAACCATGAACAGATGTCAAACCACGATATAAATAGTTTAGGCAGTCCAGATGCCGGGCTTTTGGATGTATACTCCCAGACTGTAGTGGGTGTCAGTCAACATGTTAGTCAGGCTGTTGTACAGATTCAAACACGAGACAGAAAGAATCAGAATACACCGAAAGGAATGGGGTCCGGTTTTTTAATTTCTACAGAGGGCTATGTCGTCACAAACAGTCATGTTGTGTCACAAGGGTTATCCTGGCTAATAAACTTGCCAGATGGGCAGTCGTTTGCAGGAGAATTAACCGGACAAGATCCAGCGACAGATATTGCAGTCCTTCGGATCCCGAATGAAGGCAGACAATCCCTCTCTTTTGCTGATTCATCACTACTCCAGGTAGGACAGATGGCTATTGCTGTTGGTAATCCGTTCGGATTCCAGTATTCAGTCACTGCGGGAGTCGTCAGTGCATTGGGTCGAACGCTCAAATCAAGTACCGGCCGCATGATCGATGATGTTATCCAGACGGATGCATCGTTGAATCCAGGAAACTCTGGTGGCCCTTTGCTCAATTCAAAAGGTGAAGTGATTGGAGTGAATACAGCAGTCATTCGCGGGGCACAAGGACTGTGTTTTGCCGTTTCTTCGAATCTGGCATCTTGGGTGGCCAGCGAACTGATTTTGAATGGTCGAGTCAGACGGGGATTTTTGGGTCTTGCTGGCCAAAAAGTGATGATCCATGACCGCCTGAAACAACAGATTGACAGGGCATCGGCGTTGCTGGTCCAACAAGTAGATCCTACTGGACCTGCTCATCAGGCAGGACTAAAACAAGGTGATTTGATCACTGCATTTAATGGGCATCAGATTACGGGCATTGAAGATCTACACCGGACATTGGATCAATCTACAATCGAGACTTCGGGAATGTTGGTTGTCTATCGACATGGGGAATTGCTTGAGCTCCCTGTTGTGCCTTCCGAATGGAAGGGATAGTGTCATAATCTGTTGGTGGTTCCTTGAATGTCTAATCTCAACTCTGATTACATTTGATTTTCGCCGTTCACTATCCACTTGAGTTTCTATGCGAATTCTGTTTCAGTAGATTGTCTTCTTATTTACACACTTCACAAACTACGCCCAGTTGAAGCTTGTCAATCCTGTCCTGAGTGTTTACGGGCAGACCTATATCCTGGTCAATTAGGTGGATTGGGGTCTGGATGAAGCTATTTTGGATGCGCACTGTTTGACCAAAACTTATAACGGCCACCAGGGGACGGATTTTGTGATTCGGGATTTTGCATTAATGGATTCAGGAGTCATTGTCGTGGCTGTGGATACTGGTGTTGTCATTTTTAAACACGATGGGGAATTTGATCGAGAAAAGGGTTCAGATCCGACTAAAGGCTTAGGCAACTACATTGGCATTTCTCATCGTGGAGACTACCAATCTTATTACGGGCATCTTCGCAAAAACAACATATTGGTGAGTGTAGGTGATACGGTCCTGCCAGGGCAGCCCATTGGGTTGATAGGGAGCAGTGGCAATAGTACTGACCCGCATCTACATTTTGAATTGTGGTACGATTCATTATACATCATTGATCCGTTTACCGGGCCATGTGGTAATGAGTTTACTTTTTGGAAAGAGGAACTTGCATTTGACACCAGCTTTCACCAGTGGTCGTCTGGACTGTGCGCGTTTATTCCCGATATAGATACACTGCGTGAACGACCTGACTTTCGAGATACATTTGTCCAAACTGATCAAGCAATCACTTTCTGGAACCTGATGTTTGGGCTTCGGACTGGTGACAAGATTCGAGTCGATTGGTTAAATCCGGGTGGTGCCGTTTGGTATTCAGACGAGCATGTTCTGGATCAAGATTGGTGGTACTATTATTATTGGTCCTGGATTGTGGTACCTGATGTATTGCAATCAGGGCAATGGGAAGTTCGATGTTATCGAAATGACGAGCTGGTGGGTGCCCATGACTTTTGGTTGACTGACCAAGTGTCTTCGTTCACAAGCACTACAAATTCCGACGGAATACGGATCATTCATGAGTCAGATCAAATCGTTGTTCTGGGGGACTTTCACCGTGGGTCTGTCATAAGTTTAATGGATTTCCAAGGGCGAATAGTTCGACAGATCAATGCTCAGGAAGAAACAGCAGTCATTCCAATACAAGGTGTTCATTCAGGGCTGTGGTTATTGCGCATCTCTGCACTGAATGGTACAACGCAAAATTTCACACTTTACCTGCCAGAAAACTAAAATTTGCTCTCGATTAATGAGACGCCCGATTATAGACCATCTGCCCGCTGATGAAGGTTTTAAGGACAGTTGATTGCAGTATTTCCTCTTCGGGGCAAGTCAGTAGATCTTTATCTAAAATAATGAAATCAGCCCACTTTCCTGGAGAAAGGGTCCCCAGTTGTTGGTCCTGAAACCCCCCATAAGCATTTGCCTGCGTATAGGCATGAATGGCCTCCTGACGAGTGAGAGATTGCTCGGGAAAGAAGGGTTCGTTATTGTCCAAACGTCGACGAGTGATTGATGCATAAAAGTTGGGAATCGGGTTGACGGACTCAACTGGAGCGTCCGTTCCGTTCATGAGTTGAGCGCCACTGTCTAGCAAGGAGTGCCAGACATATGCACCAAGTCGGGCGCGTTTTTCACCTAACCTCTTCACAACAAATGGGGCATCTGAAATGCAATGAATGGCCTGCATGGACGGGATCACACCAAGGCGAGCAAACCGCGGGATATCAGCAGTGTCCAGGTGCTGTGCGTGTTCGATCCGCCATCGCAGATCCAAATCAGGACCAAGATCACGAAAGAGTGAATCGCACATGGATAAAAATTCGCGATTTGCACGATCGCCAATGGCATGTACACAGAGTTGGAGGTGATGTTCCAGCGCGAGTCTTCCCACCCAATACATGGTATCCAGGGGAGTGACAGGTTGGCCATAATAATCTGGTTGATCATCATAGGGTTTGAGCAACCAGGCGCCTCTGGATCCAAGCGCTCCATCCATATACATTTTGATTGCCCTGACCGTGAGATGCCCATTGTCCAGATCTATCCAGGGTAATCCATTGATCGTCTGTTGTAGATCAGCAGGAGAAGCAATGGCCATCGCCCAGATCCGCATTGTCAATTGACCGTTTTGTGCCATGTCACGTAACTGGTCTAATACTTTTCGAGAGCTCCCGGCATCATGAAAGGAGGTGATTCCATATGCCAGGCATTCGTTCTGTGCCAGGAGAATAGCCTCTTCAATATTCTTTTTCTTTTGGACTTCAGTTCGGGCATCTTGTGAAACTTGATAAAGAGACTTCACGAGATCCATGGCATTCTCTTCAAGAACACCCGTTGGCTGGCCCTTGGTATTTCGAATGATGCGTCCCCCAAAAGGATCTGGAGTTTCAGCAGTTATGCCAGCAAGCTTCAGGGCATTTTCATTAACAATTATAGCGTGTCCTGAGGCATGTATCAAGATCAATGGCCGATCAGGAATCAGCGCACTGAGGGTTGTATTCGTCGGGTACCCATCAACTAGGTCTGCAGGGGCTTGTGTCCATTTTTCCTGGTGCCATCCACGCCCGATAATCCATTCTTGAGGTGATTTTGTTTGTGCGAATTGGGATACGCGATCAAGAACTTCAGGCCAGCTTTTTGTATCAAGTAATTGGACTTGCTGGTTCGCATACCCGATACCAAGCAAGTGAGCATGGCCATCAATAAACCCGGGCATAACGAATTGACCATTCAGGTCAATCATTTTGGTATGCTTTCCGGCCAAAGTCGTCATATCATCGTTGCCTCCTATCGCTAGCACTTTACCGTCCTGGATCGCCATTGCATGTGCAGATGGTTGCAATGGGTCAACCGTATATATGTTCCCATTATAATAAATGGTATCCGGACCTTTTTCAGACATTGGGAAACAGGAAACAAGGAATACCAGAAAAACAAAGAAGGAGGAGTAGGGCATAGTCACAATTGCAGAACAAAAGTACTGCGAGATTCTTGATCTCCTTACCCCCTTACGAGAGATGCCAGTCGGAAGACCTTGTGTTTGAGCTCTTCGGGTTTGAATGGTTTGGCTAAATAATCGTTGAAACCGGCCTGGATGCATTTCTCGGCCTCTTGTTCTGATGCATATGCCGACAATGCAATAATGGGCACTGAAGATGTTTCCCGGATCTTCTTCGCGGCAACCAGACCATTCATTACAGGCATCTGGATATCCATCAACACGAGATCGTATTCATGGGCGCGAAATTTTTCGACAGCAACCAATCCATTTTCGGCTATATCAACTGTGAGATCAGGAGACCAGGTATGCAAAACATTTTTCGTTGCAATTTGATTGAGAAAATGGTCTTCGACGAGTAGGATACGGAGGGGTTCTATCCAGTCTTGCAATGGCGTCGCTTCCTGAGGTAAATGGACGGTTTGCATTGGTAGTGAAATAACCAATTTCAAAGATTGGATTTGCTCTGAAGGAAGCGTATATGTGCCACCCATGGAACGAACCATTTTATCCATGGTGAGCAGATTGATCCGGGCCAGGTTTTCATTTTCAGGACTGTCCTGAAAATTTGCCAACAATTCGGATTCAGTGTGCCATCCTGTCAAATTGAACTCTTGCCCTACAGGGAGTGGATCCCGGCAGGAGATGATCAAATTGATCCAGTCTTGATTTGTTGGCTCGGCTTTGACACGGACACTGACTTTTCGAGGCTCTAAACTGAGATTGAGGAACAGATCGAACAGATTGTAAAATACCTGGACCAATTTTGTTTGATCTCCCAGAACTTCTCGGGGCAGTCGTTGATCCAATTTAATATCCACACTTACAGGATGGTGATCACGGCGAAAAGCCAACATCTTCTCCATCATGTGCAAAGCTTTCCGAAGATCAAAGGATTGAATATGTTGACTTGCATTTTCTTCAGCGGCTAAAGAAAACGTGATCAGCTGATTAATGTGTTGTTGTAATTCATCCAAAGAAAATTTAAGTCCCCTAAAGGCTTCTTTGTTCTGGATCTTCATGGGGCTTTCTTCCATTAGATAAAGGAAATTTACCATGGAGTAGAGTGGAGTCCGAATATGAAAAGACAGATCATTCAAAACTTTATCTCTGAGTTTGACAAGCTTTTGAGAATACTGTTGGTCATCCCGGGCCTGCTTTGCCGGGATGTCTGAAACTTCAGTAAGGACCCCGAGGGCAATGACTTGTTGTGTTTTGTCTTCGATCTGAATACGCGCGGTAATATTTACTAGCTTGATTGACGTTCCGTTTATCAACAAACGGTGACGACACGATTGTTGGTGGTTGGACAGAATAAGTGATGAAAAAAAATGTTGGACTTTATCCTTGTCGGCAGGGTGTACCTGTTCAAGGTAGATTCGTTTTGTAAATGAGTTTGCTGATTGATGAATTCCAAGGAGTTCAAAGAATTTTGGACTGGCTGACATTTCCTGATTCAGGATGTCCATTTCCCAGGATCCAAAGCCGCCAATATCCTGAACTTCTCTAAGTTTCCGTTCACGAAGGCTGGATTGCTGGTTTGTATTGGCCAGTTGTGTAGTCGTCTCAAATCGTTGTGTGGCGAAATAAATTGCTCGCTGCAAATGCCGAGCATCCAAACTGCCTTTAATCAGATAGTCCTGTGCACCTGCACGAATAGCCTGTACGCCAATAATCTCATTGTGTTGCTGTGTGTAAATGACAATGGGAAGGTGGGGCATTTTTTCTAAACAACGTTGGAAAGCCTTGTATCCATTTACATCCGGGAGGTTCAATTCCAGAACGATTACATCTAGTGATCTGCGTGTGGCCATTCGTATTGCTTCATACAAAGAGTCCGCCTGATAGACCTTAAACAGATCGTTGCCCTGGACCAAGAGGGAAGTGGTCAGGTTGGCTTCTGTTGTCGAACTTTCAACAAGCAATATGGAAATAGCCGTTTTTGCGATCATCGTTTGATTTCGTAGTCCGGACTTGCATATGTCCGTCAAGGGCAATGTATTTTTACCCCAATATTCAAGTTTACATGCAAACATTACGCCAATTACGGGATGCTTTTGAAGGGGTCGTCACAACCTATTGTTCGCCTAGGACGCCTTCAGGCTTATATGATCCGGTGGTATATATCTTACAGTTGGGTGGTAAACGTGTCCGACCGATGCTTTGCGCCGCAGGATATCAGTTTGGGGACCGCGACCAAGACAAAGCGATGTGGACTGCAGCGTTAGCACTTGAGGTCTTTCACAATTTCTCCTTGGTTCATGATGACATTATGGACAATGCACCGCTGCGACGGGGACACCCTACTGTCCATCAAGCCTGGAATACACCAACAGCCATACTATCAGGGGACATTATGTTGATTGACGTATACCGGCTTTTAAGTGAAGCATCACCTGCAGATCTTCTTCCACTTGTGTTGGATCGCTTCCACCACACTGCTGTTGGTGTTTGTGAGGGACAACAGTTGGATATGGATTGTGAAGAGTCGAGCCAGGTGGAATGGTCTGATTACCTGACCATGATTCGTGGAAAAACTGCAGTATTACTTGGTGGAGCATTAGAAATTGGTGGGTTATTTGGAGGAGTTCCGGTCAATGATGCGAGATTACTGTCAGATGCAGGTGTTTCACTTGGGATGTCGTTTCAGCTTATGGATGATTGGTTGGATACGTTTGGTGATGCAGCAAAAACGGGCAAGCTTCAATTTGGAGACATTTTGCGAAGAAAAAAAACTGCACTATTTCACCAGGCAATGGCATTGGGTTCTTCTCCTCATCGAGAAATACTCGAGAGGTGGTACAAATCTACTCCAGTCGATCGTCCGGGAATTCAGGTTGCAGAGATTGCCTCCATTCTGGACAAAAGCGGAGCGGGAGATGCGGTATTGGAACAAGCACAATCCATGCATGAGAATGCATTGGTATTACTGGACAGTATCCCATCCAGGCGAGGAGGGCGTGAACTGTTGAATCAATTGATGGCCGAGTTGCAAGGGCGTGATTCATGACTTGACACTCCCTGTGTAGGCAAGTGTCAGCGAATCATCTTACCGTTCCACCATCCGGTTTCTATGTTGGCCTTGTGTTTGGCATAGAAGGCCAAGGCGGGTTCATTCCAGGAGAGCACTTGCCATTTGATCTGTTGAATGTTGCGTTGATCCGCTAGCAGAATCAACTCCTGAAAAAGGAGGGAGCCAATACCTTGTTGACGAAAATTCTCTGTGACGATGAGATCCTCCAAATAGATCATTCGCCCTTTCCATGTTGAATAGCCAGTATAATAGATTGCTGTGCCGACAATTTGATTTGATGTTTCCGCGATCAGTACTTCGAACCATTTTGCATCAAAGTCGCGTATATAATCCTGAGTAGTTGCCGTGACGGCATCTGGTTCGCGTTCATAAGTGGCTAACTCACAGACTAGTTGGTGGACGTCTGTAAGATCGTCACGGTTTCCATGACGGATTTGTATTGGCGTTGATTCCATTGTTCGCAAGATACTGGTTGTCAGTGACAGGGATGAGCTTGGCGTGGATGTTGTCTTCATTGTATTTTATTCGTGTGATAATTTTTCAAGAAGCGTTTGTTTTCCGAGCGAATACTACTATCTTTGCATTCGCTTTTTAGAAAAAGTGAGGTGATTTTTGTCAAAACCTGTTCAGAATCAATTGGTTTGATGAGACACCACCATATTTAAACGGTAATTGCATGCCAACCATTAATCAGCTGGTCCGGAAGGGCCGCATCAAGATCGAAACGAAGAGCAAGGCGAAAGCCCTCGAGTCCTGTCCGCAGAAGCGGGGAGTATGCACAAGGGTTTACACCACAACTCCTAAGAAGCCGAACTCTGCGCTGCGGAAAGTGGCCAAAGTTCGATTGACGAATGGCTATGAGGTCATTGCCTATATACCGGGTGAAGGCCACAACCTGCAGGAGCACTCCATCGTCTTATTGGAAGGTGGTCGTGTAAAAGATCTGCCGGGTGTGCGTTACACAATTATCCGGGGCGCTCTGGATACTGCTGGTGTGAACAACCGGAAGAAGAGCCGCTCACGTTACGGAACGAAACGACCTAAGAAATAATCTTGATTACTCCCAGGAGATGAGAAAAAGAAAACCCAAACTCAGAGTAACACCAGGTGATCCCCGCTACGGAGATGAAATGGTGACTATGTTTGTCAACAACTTGATGATGTGTGGCAAGAAGTCTACGGCCTTGCGCGTATTCTATGATGCCATGGACATCGTTGCTGAGAAGACACAAGAGGATGCTCATGAGGTCTGGAAGAAAGCATTGAACAACGTGATGCCGCAGGTTGAAGTTCGCAGCAAGCGGATCGGTGGAGCGACGTTCCAGATTCCTATTGAAGTGCGTGCCAAGCGGAAAATCTCCATTGGTATGAAATGGTTGATCAATTTCTCGCGGGCTCGCAGCGGTAAAGGTTATGCTGAAAAGCTTTCCGCCGAGGTGATTGCCGCAAGTAAGAATGAAGGCGCTGCTGTCAAACGGAAGGAAGATACACACCGTATGGCTGAAGCGAACCGCGCATTTGCACATTTCCGTTCCTAATCGTCCCCCTGAACATATTCCCTGAACGATCAATTTCCCGTCATGTCTAAGAGAGATCTCACATTCACCAGAAATATCGGTATTGCCGCTCACATTGATGCCGGCAAGACGACGACTACGGAGCGTATTCTCTATTATACGGGAATCAGTCACAAGATCGGAGAAGTGCACGATGGTGCGGCTACGATGGACTGGATGGAGCAGGAGCAGGAGCGTGGTATTACCATTACCTCTGCTGCTACTCGGACAAACTGGGTATATCGTGATCAGAATTATCCGATCAATATCATTGATACTCCAGGTCACGTTGACTTTACTGTAGAAGTTGAGCGCTCCTTGCGAGTACTTGATGGTGTGGTTGCTTTGTTTTGTGCCGTATCTGGTGTTGAGCCGCAGTCCGAGACTGTATGGCGTCAAGCCGACAGGTACAAGGTTCCACGTTTGGGATTTGTGAACAAAATGGACCGCTCAGGTGCAGACTTTTTTGAAGTCGTGCGTCAGATTCGTGAAATGCTGGGTGCAAATCCAGTTCCTCTCCAGGTACCAATTGGTGCTGAAGATTCATTCAGAGGCGTTGTTGACCTTATCCTGAACAAAGCGATTGTCTGGAATGATGAGGATATGGGTATGACCTATAAGGAAATTCCTATTCCTGCTGACCTCCAAGCAACTGTTGATGAATATCGCGAGAAGCTGATTGAGCAAGTTGCTGAATATGACGACCGTTTGATGGAAAAGTTCTTTGATGACCCAAACTCCATCAAGGAAGATGAAATCCGTTCGGCCATTCGTGCTGCGACAATTGATATGAAGATTATCCCAATGATGTGTGGTTCCTCCTTTAAGAATAAGGGGGTACAAGCCATGCTGGATGGGGTTTGTCAATACTTGCCTTCTCCATTGGATATCGAGGCAGTTTCCGGTTTCGATCCAGAAACAGAAGAACCAATCTTTCGGAAGCCTGATCCATCAGAGCCTTTTGCGGCTCTGGCATTCAAGATCATGACGGATCCATTTGTGGGCCGTTTAGTCTACTTCCGTGTGTATTCAGGTACACTGCCAGCTGGTTCGTATGTGTTGAATACACGGTCCGGCAGCAAGGAGCGGATTTCTCGTTTGTATCAGATGCACTCAAACAAGCAAAATCCTATCGACGTAGTTGAAGCAGGAGATATTGCTGCAGCAGTTGGTATTAAGGATTTGAAGACAGGCGATACATTGTGTGACGTTGATCATCCGATTGTACTCGAATCCATGACCTTTCCAGAGCCTGTAATCGGTCTCGCCATTGAACCAAAGACGCAAAAGGATTTGGAGAAATTGGGTATGGCTATGGCCAAGTTGGCCGAAGAAGATCCAACCTTCAGGGTGAGTTATGACGAAGAGACAAACCAGACCGTTATCAGCGGAATGGGTGAACTTCACCTGGAGATCATCGTCGACCGTCTCCGCCGTGAATTTAAGGTTGAAGTCAACCAGGGAGCACCCCAGGTGAACTATAAGGAAGCATTGACCCAGACGGTCAGCCATCGTGAGCGCTTGAAGAAGCAAACGGGTGGTAGCGGTCTTTTTGCCGATATTGAATTCGAAGTTGGTCCTGCCGATCAGGAGTTCCTCGAATCAGAAGATTTCAAGAATGGCAAAGTGCGGATGCAGTTTGTAAATTCGATTGTAGGAGGTAAGATTCCTAAGGAATTGATTCCACCAGCTGTGAAGGGATTTGAATCCATGATGAACAATGGTATCCTTGCAGGATATGGAATGGACAGCATGAAGATTCGGGTTTTTGATGGATCAACTCACGCAGTTGACTCCAAGCCAGTGGCTTTTGAATTGTGTGCAAAAGAAGGATTTCGTGCAGCAGCACCCAAGTGTAAGCCGGTTCTATTGGAGCCGATTATGAAACTTGAGGTGACTACGCCGGAAGAATATACAGGTTCCGTCATTGGAGATTTGAACCGCCGACGCGGTTTGATCAAAGGACAGGATTCCAAGAACAATGCTGTACTGGTGAAAGCCGAAGTGCCATTGTCTGAAATGTTTGGATATGTTACCCAATTGCGAACAATCACATCAGGACGGGCTAGTTCCACTATGGAATTCAGCCATTACGCTCCAGCACCGACAAGTGTTGCCGAAGCTGTGATTGAGAAGGCAAAGGGAGCAGTTAAGGTATAATCAGAAGCAAAAGAGCTTTTTTACCATCATTATTGAAAGGGTCATGAATCAAAAGATCAGAATCAAGTTACGTTCATACGATCACAATTTGGTCGATAAGTCGACTGAAAAGATTGTTAAAACGGTACGTAACTCCGGCGCCGTTGTTAGCGGCCCGATTCCGCTGCCCACTGAGAAAGAAATTTTCACGGTCCTGCGGTCTCCGCACGTGAATAAGAAATCTCGTGAGCAGTTCCAGTTGCGTACCCACAAACGCCTGATAGAAATTTATACGCCCACGCCCCGGACCGTCGATGCTTTGTCCAAGTTGGAACTGCCCAGTGGTGTGGATATTCAGGTGAAATTGACCTAAGAAACGAAATCCCATTAGGGTTTTGTAAAAGGTGTATTTGATGGACCAACGGACGCACAAATGGTGTTGTCTGAGGTTATTGGTACGTATTCATTATTGAAAGGACAAAACAGATCTACTGTGAAAGGTCTCATTGGAAAAAAAATAGGAATGACCAGCATCTTTGATGCGACTGGTCGAAATCAAGCCTGTACGGTGATTGAGTTGGGTCCCTGTGTGGTGACTCAGGTCAAGACATCCGATTCAGATGGGTATAATGCATTGCAACTGGCATTTGGTGAAATGAAAGAGAAGAATGCTTCTCAACCCTTGCGGGGACATTTTGCTGCTGCCGGCACTGAACCCAAACGGAAACTTGTTGAATTTCGTGACTTCGAAATTGACAAAAGCCTGGGCGATACAATTCGTGTCGAAGAGGTATTCGAGGAGGGTGAGAAGATCAGCGCGGTTGGCATTTCCAAAGGAAAAGGCTTCCAGGGTGTTGTTAAGCGCCATGGTTTTGGCGGTGTCGGTCAGCGGACCCACGGTCAACACAACCGCGGACGTGCTCCTGGATCCATTGGTGCGTCATCTTACCCTTCCAAGGTATTTAAGGGGATGCGTATGGCCGGTCAGACCGGTAACAAGCGGATCAAAACAGGTAACCTGCGAGTTATTCGCATACTACCTGATCAGAATGTGATCTTGATTAAAGGTGCGGTTCCTGGTCATAAGGGAGCGTTCGTAATTCTTGAAAAATAAGCCGGCGATGAAATTGAAGGTATATACATTAGACGGCCAGGAAACAGGAAGAGAATTGGATCTTCCCCAGGAAATCTTTGGTGTTGAACCCAATGAGCATGTGGTTTACCTCGCAGTAAAACAATATCTCGCCAATCAACGTCAGGGAACGGCCAAGTCCAAGGAGCGGAGTGAACTCTCCGGTTCTACCCGGAAATTGCATCGTCAAAAGGGAACTGGTGGATCGAGGAAAGGGGACATTAAAAGTCCAACTTTCCGAGGTGGAGCGCGTGTCTTCGGACCACGTCCTCGCAACCACAGTTTCAAATTGAACAAGAAGGTCAAGTCGTTGGCCCGGAAGTCTGCCCTCAGTGCAAAGTTTGCCGAGGGAGGTATTCGGATCATTGAAGATTTTGCCTTGGATGCGCCTAAAACTACAGCCCTCAAGCAGATTCTGGCAAGCCAGGGTATGGGCACTACTAAAACCATGGTGGTAACTGCAGATTATGATACAAATCTGGTACGCTCCAGCCAAAACCTGCCCAAGGCGACGGTTTGTGCTGCCAGAGATTTAAATACTTATGAAGTCTTGAATGCAAACCATTTGCTCATTGCAGAAGGTGCTGTTGCCAAGATTCGTGAAACTTTCGCATA
>JAHEAU010000125.1:3345-10196 GCA_024642625.1 Lewinellaceae bacterium | reverse complement strand
TGGGCAATACGTCACATATAAAGGATGAAAAACTTCGGAAACAGCTGCTTCATCAGCTTTTCCTTCTCGAACAACGCGCAAAAGGGCCTCGCATTGGTCGCTTGATTAGTCATCCGGGTAGATACCTGTTGTCGATGATCTGGCAGTTCATTGTCTTTCCCCTCTGTCGAATCGGATTGCCTGTCAGACGAAAGGCTTTTTTCGGCAGGAAACTAAGCGTATTACTTCCTGCAGGAACAGATCTATACCTGCTAGGAGGGAAAAGCCATGATTCGGAAATTCGTCTTGCTCGTTACCTGATCATGACATTGACACCCGGCCAACATGTCCTGGATGTCGGTGCACATTATGGATATTTTTCGGGCCTTGCTGCTCAGTTGGTAGGAGCAGAAGGCAAAGTCATGGCCATTGAAGCCACGCCCCAAACATTTACTGTTCTTTCGAAAAATCTGAAGGCTTTTCCAGGCACAACTGCACGACATCTGGCCTTGGCAGAATCTGTTGGTGAGATGACCTTCTACACGTTCCCTGTCCGATATTCAGAATACAATACACTGGATGTCACCCCCTATGAAGATGAAGATTGGTTCGCCGACTATCCTCCTGTAGAGGTCCGCATCCTGACCACCACGCTGGATCAATTGATCCCGGAATGCAAACCCGATTTGATCAAAATTGATGTCGAAGGCGCAGAAGATCGCGTCATCCGGGGTGGTTTGCTGGCACTGGCCACATTCCGTTCATCCCTGGTCATGGAATACCTGGATCAGGCCACCAGTGGAGGAGGTCATCTTGTTGCCGATCAACTGCTGCGCAGTTTGGGTTTTACACCATTTATTATCGAGGCATCCGGACAACTATCCCCTTGCCCGGATATCGAAGACTACCTCCGGCAAATCGGATTGACTTCCGACAATCTGGTTTATTTACATAGCTCCAATTGATTTCTGATTTGTTATCCTGGAATATTGATCGTCGCTGTCGTTCCTTGAACTTGACTAGAATTCACAACTAAACTTCCACCATGCCATCTCGCGATGCGATCCACCATGGCTAGCCCGAGTCCTTGTCCATGAAAGGCACGTGCATTCGAGGCGCGATACATCGGTTCGGCAACAAGATGAATTTCATCCTCAGGAATGCCGATACCGTGATCGACAACAGAAAAGATCCATTGATCACCTTCAGTATTGACGCTGACGTCGATCTGTCGCGTAAGATCATACTTCCAGGCATTGTCGATCAGATTTGCCAATGCCGATCGGAGTAACAATGGATTGCACGAAATAGTCTGAAATGCTAACTTTTCGTCGAGCGTCTGCCAAGTAATGAATGAGACGTCATGTTTTTTTCCGACTTCATCTTTTACTCCTTGTAAGATATTACCGAGAGTGACGTCCTCCTTATCTGGAAGTTCACCTTCACCACCTGCTCGCGCCAATGAAAGGAGACTGTTTACCAATTGATGCAAACGTTCTGCTTCATTGGCGATAGTCTCTAATGATTTTCGATAGTCTGCTGCCGGCCGATCGGCCGAAAGCGCTATTTCGGCTTCACCTGCAATCACAGTCAATGGGTTCCGGATCTCATGACTGGCATTACTGATGAATTTTTTCTGAAATTCAAAAGCCCCTTGGAGCCTGTCCAGGAGGTCATTTATGATGGTTGAAAAATCATGAATTTCATCCAGTTGTGTAGGTAGCTCCAGACGAGTACCCAAATTGGATGCTGTGATTTCACGAGCCCTTGAAATATTTCGATCCAGAGGCATTAATGCGCGTCGGGTAGAAAACCAGCCAATCAATCCGACGAGGACAAGACTGAACGGAAGGGAGAACAATAAAATGTGTTGCAGGTTGGCTAGCTTGGTAAGCCCGAATTCATCGATTGCAGTCACGACAATTAAGTGATGTCGACCGTCCAGCTCATAAATACGGGCCAGGCCTTGTCGTTGTTGATCCATGAACTGAATTTCATCCCCAGGTTGAAGAAACGCAATTTTTCCTCCAAGAAATTTATTTAGCGAATCCGGCAATTGGCTTTCAGGGTCCAGTAGCCATTCTTTTTCTTCGGATAATTTTAATAAAAATTGTTCTCTTACCTGGCGAGCCAGATCTGCTGGCAACCTCGATTCTTCGAGAAAAAATTTTTCAGTCAGATTCACTCGTGCGGACAGACGATCGTAAAACTCGCTTCGATGGAATTCGCGGGAATAATAATAAATGGCTACATACAGCAGCAACATAACTCCGGTCACAGAGACAATGAACAACAAGGAAAGACGATGCCGGATTTTCATGAAATGGTTTCTTCAGTCAAAATGTAGCCCATGCCGATCATGGTTTTGATCAGTTTATGATCAAACGGTTTATCAATTTTATTTCTGAGGTAGTTAATATAGACGTCCACTACATTGGTTTCGACATCCCAATCCATTTCCCATACAGCTGCGAGAATAGATTCACGACTGACCACCCGCCCCTTGTTTTTTAATAAATAAACAAGCAGATCATACTCCCTTGCTGTGAGTCGGATCATTTGGCCACCTCGACTGACGATGCGACGATACAGATCAACTTCGAGGTCAATAATTTTCAGTTTTTCCGGACTAGCCTGTCGAGTGCGACCCCGTGTGAGTGCTTCAATTCGGGCCATCAGCTCTTTGAACTTGAATGGCTTGACCAGATAATCATCAGCGCCAACCTTTAAGCCACTCACAATATCCTCTGTACTGCCGAGTGCAGTCAACATTAGTATAGGTGTGTCAAATGCTTTTTCCTCTCGATATCGCCGGCAAACTTCCAGGCCAGTGATGCCGGGAAGAATGAGATCGAGGATGATGAAATCATAATCTTTCTGCAACGCCTTGCGAAGACCTTCTTCTCCTGTTTCAGATATGTCTGGTTGATGCCCGGCTTCTGTGAGACCTCGTCCGACAAATGAGGCAACTCCTGGTTCGTCTTCGACGATCAAAATGTGCATGAAAGCTTGTTTAATCAGGATAACAACCAAAATATGGTCATAAGTTGTTTCCTGACCATTAGAATCCTGTTATAAAAAAGAAGAGGTTATTTAGTTGAAATTAATTACCTCAATTCAATATGATTTTATTTCTCCCAAGTGTCAACTTGCCCATTTTTTCCAACTGCTTGAGGAGACGGGAGATGGCCTCACGTGAGGCGTGAAGGTCCAGCGCAATTTGTTGATGAGTGGTCATTATTTCCCTTGAATCATGGGTGAACGCTTTTTGTTCCAAATACTCCCACAATCGTTCATCCATCCGCTTGAAAGCAATTGTATCAATGGTGTTGATCAGCTCCATCATACGTTGATCATAGGAGCGCATCACAAAATTCTTCCACACAGGGTATTTGCTGATCCATTCATCAACAAAACGGACAGGAATGCCCAATATGCGACTGTCCTCCTCAGCCGTGGCACGAACGGAACTGCGTTTGTCAGCCATGCAACATGAAAACGACATGGAACACGATTCACCAGTATTGAGATAATAGAGGAACAGTTCTTCTCCTTCCTCATTTTCACGCATCACCTTGATGGACCCTTCCAAAACCAAAGGCACCATCCGGATATATTCTCCATAATCCATAATGATCTCACCAGCCTTAAACTTCATGCAACGGCCATGATTGGCCAGCTCCTGAAGCAAATGCTGGTCGCTTAACGTAGGAAACGCCTGACGGATTTCGGGGATCATCGTATCTCTCAACGATGGAGGAGGTGGCTGCATAGCGTCATATTGTTGGTTCATGTAAGATCGGAATTATCTACAAATAAAACAGCAAATGCAGACTGGAGGTTCACCAGATCGCAATGGGATTTAGCGAATAGTTAGCCAGGTATTGCCGCAAAGTGGCGGCTGTGAATCGATCAATGGAAGCATGGCTTTTGTCAGCTTTGGGATTCAGAGATACCCTGAAAACAGGATGAGGCAATAGAATCGCATTTTTTCCTTCGTTATAATGCGATGAAATTTGCATCTTGCTCTCCTCGCTGTACGCCGATTGCCTGATTGCATCCTGGCAGAAGGTTTCTACATCGTTTGAAAGATGTAAATACATGGAAAAGAGAAACATGAGGATTATTGAATGGGCCTTGCGGGTTTCGTTAAGTGCCGGATTTTTATCCGCAGTAGCTGATCGGTTCGGCTGGTGGCCAGAAGGAATATCTGTTTGGGGAAATTGGACGAACTTTGTTGACTATACACAAACATTACTACCATTTTTTCCAAATAGCTGGATGCCAGTTATAGGTGGTATGGCTACTTTGGGTGAAGTCCTTTTGGGAATCAGCTTATTAGTTCCCTTTAAAACCGAATTAGTTGCCAAATGCAGTGGTGTGCTGCTCCTTTTATTTGGTATTTCCATGGCCATTTCTGTGCATGTAAAGGCGCCTTTGGATTATTCTGTTTTTACAGCCTCCGCAGCAGCATTTGCTTTAGGGTGGATCGTTTCGGACAACTAATTATATTGGATTTTTTTATTATTAGGTTTTGAAAATAGGGATAAGCGAATCTTAATTTATATTAAATCCTGAACCCTAAACAAGGAAACAAAAATTTACCTGAAATCCAGGAATGAGAATAGATGTATACGGCAACAAAATTCACCTACTATTTGACTTTAGACTTTAACCTGCATTATTCTTCGGGATGTTTTGTCGCCATTTTGCGGTGCCCGTAAAAATGCCGCCAAAGCAAAATCTTCTATACATCCTGAACTTCGGGTTAAAACCCGGGGCTATTTACATTAGACTCCTCCAGGGTCTCCGGGGGTGTTGAACCTGTCGTCATAATCAATGATCAATTTGGCGAATGCTGAGAATATGCATATACCACCTTGAATCTTGAACAGACGAGCCGCCAAGCTCGACATTTAACCTTGAACTGCGAAACGCTCCCGGCATAATGCCCAAATCAAAATACAACAAGAAACCAGGAATCAGGAACAACCCCCCCCCGAGTACTCGGGGTCGGGGAGGAATTTGGAATAAGGAATAGCACCCCACACCTGCACCCCTTATCTGCCGGTGTCCCACCGAACCATGCATGCGACATTTTACTTAGAGTATACTCAAAAGTATATGCAAAAATTTCAGTTTTGACTACATCCATCAGTCGTTTTCACCGTTGCGGTGAGACACCGCGCAATAGCCGGTTCGAGTGAGACACTCGAACCAACACAGTTTTGTAGATGTATATTAAAACACTTTGAACTTTGAACAGACGAGCCGTAGGCTAGCTCGTTGAACCTTGAACTTCCAAACGTTCCTGGCACAAAGCCAAAGCCAATTAGTCAACAAGGAACCAGGAATAAGGAATCAGAAATAGCACCTCACTCTCTACCCTCAACTCTCTACCCTCAACTCTCCAACCTCCACTCACAACACATCACCCCCGAAACCGAAACGCAATGCCCCAGCGCATCCAGATTTCCGGTTGCGGATATCCGGCCACGGTACTGAATTGCCGGGGAATGTCAACACCATTTGTCGCCGTATCCTTCCATCCGAAAATCGCCCGACCAATATTATCAAATTGCAGGTAAGCGCGAAAGCCCAAACGTTCCATAGAAAAGAATCCATCAATCTGCGTGTTCCACTCTACCTTACCCGCATCCTGGATAAAGAATTGCCCGGATAGTGGTTGGTACCCGTAAGGAGTCCAGGGTGAAATCAATCGAGCCTGGAAACCGATTTGTGTGCGCAATGTTTTTTTAAACCATTTCCCGTCATAATACAATTGATGGCGAGTAATCCAACCGGGAAAACGGATCCGGTCATCGCTGCTGGATTGTGCACTGACTTTATTGTCAACATGCAGCACCCAAAGTTTGAGATGGTGACTGACCCAGAATTGGTTGACAGAAACGGTTTCACTGACTTGTTCTGGTTGACCCGGATCCCGAAAGACAATGGCATTGGTCAACAAACTGGTTTGCACGCCTGCGGATAGTCCCAGCGGCTGAATTCGGAGGGTGCCGAATAAACTTTGTTGTTGTGGCTTGGCCCACTCCTCGTTGTACACTATCCGCTGACTGATCACTAATTGTTGCTGGATCAAATCCGGAAATCGCTGACTTAAATGGAGGCCGGCCTGGAGGGCTCCCCATCGACCTGTCCGTACACCAATCGCACCTTCAGCCAGCCATGATCCGGCCTGATCTCCAAGGTCAATTTGTGCCCGACCATTGATGTCCACCCGGTCTTTCCAACGCATATCAAGTTCACCGAGGAGGAGGAGGTTGTTGATTGTCCCTTTGTTGACTTCATTGTTCCACCTGTGAAGCCGGTGCTCGATGCCCCCTTGAAAACTGATGGAAGAGCCGCCAGATGAGCTCCAGGATGCAAGCACCTCCCCTGTATTGCTCAATGTCGTCCAGGATGTATATTGACGAATACCTCGCTGATCAGTTTGAAAGTCGCCATAGAAAAGAGAATCAGCAGCTGGTTCCGTGTCGCTGAATTTGAAACTTCGTTCTTGCCAGCTAAGGCGATGGAAGACCAGTAAACGTCCTAGACTGTCCCGATCCACTCGCCCCGCAAGTGCATATGTCTGTGCGATTTGATAATCAAGGACGCGATATTTTGTCTCTGCTGTACTTAGATAAATTGGAATATTGATAGGGTCTTTATAGCTCTCTTGTCCATAAAGCGTATCTGTCCGGATTCCTCCATTATCTTCCTGGTCGATCAAGTGATTCCCATGCAACAAAGCGAGGCTGTATCGACCTTTTGGCTGGACATATCGAAGCCCTACCCGCAAGGAAGAATGATGGTTTGCCAAGCGGCTGTATTTCCCCAGATTGTAAATGCGAAGTGCGTCGATTCGA
>JAHEAU010000125.1:472-3335 GCA_024642625.1 Lewinellaceae bacterium | reverse complement strand
CACATCGGTATAAGCTAGAGGTGCATTGAGTAAAACAAGGCTGTCACTGGATAATATATAGGGATCATACGCATGAAATCCGGCATCAAAACCAATTCCTGACCGACGGGTTGGCTGCATGCGATAGGCGGCCGTGCCAATATTGTTCAGTCGCCCATATTCCCGGTTTCCCGGATGGGCATCCAGTGGATCAAATAAATGCCATTGAAGTTGTTGATCAACATCAACTAGTGTTTTCCGCCATGGCCTGAATACCGGATAGGAGAAGATAACCGGTGAGATAAACGTATCCTTTTTAACGGGTGTATTCCGCCGGACACTGTCCCTAGGGCTGATCGAGGGGTTTTGTGTCCGCGTTGGCAGAATTTGAGCTTCGGCCTGCGAATAAAAAATGAAGAAAGACAGGGCAATTGTAACCCGTATTAAAAGGGCGGATCTACCGTTCACCATGAATTTGGATTCGTTTGACCATCCATCCATCTGCCGTTTGCAATCGGAGGAAATACACACCATTGACCAGATTGGCTGGCAGGTCAAGTTGCGTTTGATGCCCACTCCATGTTTTTACGTTACAGCCAAACACATCCATCAATAGAAGTGAAGTCCAATGAATGTTATCGGTCGTTTCTAAATACAAAACATGCGTTGCTGGATTTGGAAAAACCTGGATATGATCAGGGTCGATCATGTTGTCATGCGTGGATGTAATTGTCGCGTCGACTTTTTCAAAGACAAAGAGACCTTCTTGCATATCGGAGACCAGGATATTTCCGGACGGGAGATAGGGGTAAACCCCCCAGGCTCCTTTATAGCTGGGAGCATTCGGCTCGTTGCTTGTATCATATGAAAATGCAGGAAAGGGCTGGGTCGGATCAGAAATGTCAAAAACAACAAGACCGTCATAATAATATGAGACGTACAAGTAATCACCCCGTACCAGTTGATTGTGTGGAATGCTCGTCGGATTGGCCACTTGTGCATCGAATGTGCCAAGCACCTTGATATCAAGCGGATCAGAAACATCCAGTATTTTCATCGGGGTGGCATGATTTTCATCCGACAGGTAGTAATAATCTCCAGACTCGTCACCCCATCCTGAATGGTTGTACCCTTTAGCAGGATATTCGGGCAAAGTGCCTAAAGCAACTGGATTGGCTGGATCTGTAAAATCAACAATTGCCATGCCGTCATTACCACAATTCAAATAGGCAAGTCCATTTCGGATATATCCATCGTGTACATGCCCTGCTGTGATGTCTCCAAAGACATTATAGGCCCCAATGAAAGCAGGATTTAACGGATCTGCGAGGTCGTAAACGCGCAGTGCAGAATATGAAGTCGAACCTCCACTTGTAGCAAAGGTGTACAGCATTCCCTTTGCTGTATCAATCTCAATATTATGCGATCGCACCACAAGCTCATTTTTATCATAAACGATAAAGGCAGTATCGGGCATTTGACGGATGTCGATGATCTGTAGCGAGCTTTGGCCCTCATCGCAAACGGCATATATGTAACCCTTATACGTCTCGAAATCCCGGTGGATGATCGATTTCCCTTGTGCCTTTCCTGGAAAGAAGAACCGCTCTTTAGGATTTGTTGGATCTGTGACTTCGATGAAATGAGTTCCGGCCGTAGACCCGATGATGGCAAATTCCTGCCCATCTACAGCAAATCCCCACACCTCATTATACGTGTTATTGTAAGCAGAAGAACCCACGAGAGTGTCCTCACTCCATTGGCCAAGCAGGGTTGCCTGAATGGGTTGAGCAGAAAGTGGCAATACAGCAAACAAGCCGAATATCAAGGAGAAAGAATAGTTATGCATGAGGACAAAAGTAGGCTATTTGAAGTGAATTTACCTGACTACCTCCAATCCCTTGAATGGACCCAATTGATGATGTATCATTAGACACACAAAAGCGAATCGATTACCAATCGGTAGTGTAGCTCCGCGGGTTCCAAATTCTTGCAATCTGTTCCTGGCTGGATATCGACTGTTGGTCTTATCTTTGGGTGATAATGTAAGCCATGCTGGAACCCAAAACGTACGAAGCCAAAGTAGATGATCGGATCAGTCTGCCCTTGGATGTCAACGATCTGGAGGATATGGATATCATTCCTGAAGGCGACAATCAATGGCATCTCCTCCATCAGGGACATGCATATCATATTGAGGTTGAAGAGGCCAACTACCGCGAGAAGTTCTTCATCCTTAGGGTCAATGGGACTCGTCACGAAGTCCGACTGTCCGATCCATACGATGTATTGATAAATAGACTCGGTCTGGCCAAAAAGTCGGTCCATGCCATCAATGAAATCAAGGCACCGATGCCTGGCTTGATCCGTGAAGTCCAGGTGGCTCAAGGTCAGTCTATTCAGGAAGGCGATCCAGTGCTGATCCTGGAAGCCATGAAAATGGAAAATGTGATCAAATCACCTGCTTCAGGAATAATCAAAGAGGTGCAGATCAAGTCCGGTGACGCAGTCGAGAAGGGGGCCGTGATGATTGTGTTTGAATAGGCTTCCGCGTCATCTTACAGCCCTTGATTTTCGTGTAAACACCGCTCCAGGGCATCCCGCCAATGGGCGATCTTTACCCCGAATTGTTCCTTGACCCTGGCTTTGTCCATCACACTAAACGCAGGCCGCTTAGCAGGCGTCGGATATGCAGCACTGCGTATGGGGTTTACTTTGCAAGAAATTTGTCGAATCCGAATGATGGCCATCGCAAAGTCGTACCAGCTACAAACGCCTTCATTTGAGTAATTGTAGATACCCGAAAATGAATGTAGATCGTCCTGATCAGTCTGGAATTTCCCGAGTACATTGACCAGGAATTCAGCAAGATCTGTCGTACAAG
>JAHEAU010000125.1:0-462 GCA_024642625.1 Lewinellaceae bacterium | reverse complement strand
ACATTGATCTCTTCTCGTTCGTGTCCCAGCCGAAGCATGGTTTGCAGAAAATTCTGACCGTTGCTGCCGTAAAGCCAGGATGTGCGGATCACCACATTTTTAGGGTTGCTGGCCAGGACCAGTGTTTCCCCAGCCAGCTTGCTCGTGGCATAGATGCTTCCGGGTTGGACCCTATCCGACTCCAGATAGGGGGTTGTCTGCCCATTGTCATACACGTAATCTGTCGAAATATGGATCAGCTTTGCACTGTTTGCCAAGGCGGATGATGCCAGAAATCCAACGGCATCTCTGTTTAACGCATTGGCCTCGTCGGGTGCTTCCTCTGCCTTGTCGACCGCTGTGTACGCCGCCGTGTTGATGATCACATCAGGTTGCAGAAATCGGATCATTCGGTCGACCATTTCTGCATCAAGGAGATCCAGATCTGCGCGTCCATGAAAGTGCCATTCCATGTTCTTGAAC
>JAHEAU010000003.1 GCA_024642625.1 Lewinellaceae bacterium | reverse complement strand
TAGGTATAATACGCTCCTTATTTCTTTTGCCTACGATTTGAATTTGCTTCCGAACAAGGTCAATCTTTTCCAGGCTTACACTCAACAGCTCCGATCGGCGCATTCCTGTTTCGTACAACATGTTCATTATCAATCGATCTCGGACTGATAAAAAGGAATTGTCGCTAGGTAGATGGTCAAAAAATTGATCCATTGATCGAACTGGAATAAACGTTGGCATTCGCTTTCCTGTGCGTGGAAGTATAACAGATGTAACCGGGTTCTGGGCCAATCCCCTTCGGCGCTGCAGATATTTATAAAACGTTTTAAGGGAAGAAACCTTGCGTCGGATAGACGTACTTGCCAATCCTTTTTCCATCATTGAAACAGCCCAAGAGCGAACCATGACAGCTGTTACATCTGCAGGTTCAACAATTGAATACTGTTGTTCAAAATAGTGAAAACACTGCTCAATATCTTGACAGTATGCGATTACTGTATGCGCTGACCGGCGCTTCTCCAGTTCCAGAAAAGCTCTGAAACTCGTCAATTCCATCATCGGCTCCGTTATCCAATAGTATACCGGCCAAGATAAGGGAATTGCAAGAAAGAGGAAAGTGATCAGACCCCGAACGTCCGCTGGCGATATTCAGCCTTCAGATAGTTTATCCGTTTCTTAACGGATGGCTTGGTGTAATGCTTACGTTCACGCAGTTCTTTGACAATACCCGCACGATCCAATTTCCGTTTATAATTCTTCAATACGCGGTCGATCGACTCCGTATCGTTAACTTCGATGATCAACATAGGTAGAACCGATATTTTCAGTCGTAAAAATAATTCCTTTCCCCAGATCTTCAAACACCATGAAAAAAGAAGTCAAAGGCTCTTCCATTCTTAAAAAGCCTGAATATCCTGGAGGAGTAAAAGCACTTCGGGCCTTCATCAGCAAGCATTTGTCCTACCCTGAGGAAGCACTAACACAAAAAATCGAAGGCACAGTGCATCTTCGTTACGGGATAAACCATAAAGGCAAAGTAACCGATGTTCATGTAATAAAAGGTGTAGGCGGCGGTTGCACTGAGGAGGCAATCCGACTTGTCAACCTGTTGCGTTTCAACCTTGAACTCACTCGGGGTGTCAAGGTCCTGTTCCATAAAAAAATCCAGATCCATTTCAGACTACCACCCATCAAGTCTCAACAAGTTGCTCCAGCATTGACTTACACCTATACGACTCCGACCAAGACCAATACCCCCAAAACGCTGCCAAAAAAGAAGAGCTATACCATAACAATCAACTATTCTTCCTAATGACTTGGTCGTCAGAACATCAATCAAGCAATAAGCGTTTGTACATTCTGATTGTGTTGGCCAGACCAAAATAGAGTGCATCACAGACCAGAGCATGACCAATAGATACTTCAGCCAGATTGGTCAGTGAACGCCTGTAGAACAGTAAATTTTCCAGATTCAAGTCATGTCCAGCATTCAAACCGATGCCTAATCTGTTTGCTTCCAAGGCACATGCCACATGATCTCTAATGGCTTCGGTCGGGTTTGATACATATCTGTGCGCATAGTTACCCGTATACAATTCTACCCGATCTGCGCCCACCTGTAACGCGCCTTCAACCTGTACCGGATCTGGATCGATAAACAAAGAAACACGAATCCCTTTTTCTTTTAGTTCTGCCGTTACATCAGTCAGTAATCCTCGGTGAGTCTGTGTGTCCCAGCCACCATCTGAAGTCAAAGCTGAAGGCATATCCGGCACAAGAGTACATTGATGAGGGGGATGCTTTGTCACTTCATTAAGAAAATGGCGCGTTGGATTACCTTCTATATTAAACTCTGTTTTCACAACGGCCAATAACACTGGCAAATCGGCAAACCGGATATGTCGCTCATCCGGCCGAGGGTGAACTGTGATCCCTTCAGCACCAAATGCTTCACAATCGATAGCGACCTTCACCAGATCAGGCAAATTCCCTCCCCGAGCATTCCTGATCAATGCCACTTTGTTTAAATTGACGCTTAACCTGGTCGACATGGTCTCTTTTTTCATTGGGCAAATATAGGTGGTGCTTATGTGCTTATTGGCAAAGGACTGCTGAATTGATTTGCGTAGTTTTGAGCGATTCAAATTCTTCTGTCTTGCGTCAACGTGTCATTACCAGTGTTCTGTTTGTTCTTGTGATCCTCATTGGGACGCTATCAGGAAAGTGGCCGTTTATACTTTTATTTGGGGTCATTCTTTTGGTTTGCCTTCGAGAATATTACACACTTGTTGCACCAAAGGATATCTGGAAGGATCTTTGGAGGAAGTACTCCGGCATTGTTTGGGGGATGATTCCATACGTCACTGCGGTATACCTCGCACATGGTGTAACCATGCCCGGCAAGCAACTCGCACTGTTCCTGCTTCTTTATATGACAGCCTTACTAGCTTGGTTTTTTATCCCTGAGCTCTTTGTTCGTCGATCCGAACGATTCTCACAAGCTGCACTTGGACTAACTGGCCTGATCTACATCGCTCTCCCCTTTGGTTGCTTACCAATGATCACAATTGTTAATGGTTCTTATTCATACCATCAGGTGTTGGCAATACTTTTTCTGGTCTGGTCAAATGACAGTGGAGCTTATCTCAGTGGAATGCGATGGGGCAAACGTTTGCTCTTGCCGCAAATTTCCCCCAAGAAAACCTGGGAGGGGTGGGTTGGCGGTATGCTGGTTACGTTATTAACCGGTCGGTTAATAGCCTATATGCTTGATACATGGACAGTCAGAGATGGGCTGATCATAGCCATTCTCGTTTCCATTTGGGGCCCATTGGGTGACCTTGTTGAATCCATGCTGAAACGGGAGTTTGAAGTCAAGGATTCTGGGCATCTTTTGCCCGGACATGGTGGAATTCTGGATCGATTTGATGCATTTCTTTTTGCATTACCCCCCGTAGCTCTCTATTGGATTGCATTGCGATAGAACCAATTATTGTCCAAACCTTAATTTTGACTCACAATATCCATTATGCGCTATCACAAGGAAGGACACCGGCCTCTCATTTTCACTGCAGTCATTATCTTACTCGTACTTGCTGCTATTCAGAATGGGTTACCCTTGCTGACGCTACCAGCGCTGGTTATTTGTATCGGTTTGTATGTATTTATGCTGAATTTCTTTCGGCACCCCGAGCGTCCGATTCTGAAAAGGGATGATCAAACACTCTACGCCCCGGCGGATGGTAAAGTATTGGTTATCGAAGAAACGTATGAAAGTGAAGCGTTAAAGGAGCAACGAATTCAAGTTAGCATTTTCATGTCCCCACTTAACGTTCATGTAAACCGGTATCCAACTGGCGGTAAAATCGTCTATTCCAAATATCATCCTGGAAAATTCCTGCTGGCGTGGGATCCCAAATCTAGTTTGGCAAATGAACGCACCACAGTCGTCCTCGAGAATTCATGGGGCTCAGTGTTGGTCCGCCAGATCGCTGGTTACGTCGCCCGTCGGATCATCTGTTATGCAGAAACAGGCGACCTTGCTGTCCAGGGTGAAGAGCTTGGTTTCATCAAATTTGGATCCAGAGTAGATCTCTTTTTACCCAAGGATGCTGAGATAGCTATCGGCTTAAATGATGTTGTAGTGGGTAATGAAACTGTGATCGCTCGTTTTGCAGATCCAAAAGGGGCAATCTAATCGCTATCTATATCCTCTTGTTTTAACCGATCTATTTGTTTATTGTGAGCGGTAATGTTGCTGAATTGGGGCCCTGTTCAATGCGAATAAAATAGGAACCAGGCACCAATGACGACGGTAACAGAATGTCTTGATTCAAGCCTTCATGAATGACAAAGGACTTAACGATACGACCATCACTTTGAATCACTTGTACGTTTACTATGCCCTTGATTCCATCTGGTAAGTCCAGAATGACCTTTTGCCCGGTTGCAACAGGATTAGGAAACACTTTGGTCTCAGAAAAGAAACTGTTTTGATCGAGACCGGATATTGGTCCTTCCGCCACCGGTTCCATCCAACTATTCAAATGGGTGTATTTCCCATTTGCATAGGTCCAGATTACACCCAATATAGATAATCGATCCAGAGCATTTGATGGATAGGTTTGGACGCTTGAGAAATAAACGGATTCGCCCACTTGAACATCCACGTCCATTCCATTTCCAAATGGTTTGGACTCCATAGCATCGCGAAGGACAAACCGGTGAATTGCATTCGGC
This sequence comes from Lewinellaceae bacterium, assembly GCA_024642625.1. GTDB lineage: Bacteria > Bacteroidota > Bacteroidia > Chitinophagales > Saprospiraceae > JAGNXB01. Next base: position 35,597 of record JAHEAU010000003.1, on the reverse strand, counting down.
CCCTGAGCTGATTGATCAAAAACAAGACTGTCTTCAATGATATAATATCCAACATATACCTCACCATTGAACGGCTGAAAGAAATCAACCTTCCCATGGCATGCAATTTCTCCATTGTCATATCCTGTTTGCATGCCAAGACCTGCAATCGGATCCTGGCTCGCAGCTAATTCTACTGCATTGATCAACCCGTCATACGTCGAATAAGATGCCCCGTTGACAAAAAAAGTAGGAAATCCTCCATTGCCTGTGAACTGGGCTAAAATGCTGCCATCAAGATCCATGGGCGGCTTAAGTTGGCTATTCGTACTGTGTAGTGCAATTGCAAATGCATCATTTTCAGTATCACCGATCAACTCCTTGAACCACTGCCATCCCCATGATCCACAATTCGGGCACCACGTCGCCGTCTTTTTGACAACAAGCGACATCTGCTTTTCTTCTACCTGCTGCGCATGAAGTGAATAGGAGAACATACCGAACAAAAGAAAGGCAAACAAGGCACGTTGAATCAAGAGAATCATAGGACAAATAATAGATGAAGATGAGGCTGTTACGATGAGACTAACGCCGGAAGTGCAAAGAAGGTTCTATTTAGAACAGAAATTACCGGTTCGCCAGTTCGGATTTCAGAAAATCAATTATTCGCACTTCCGTAGCATCTACTCCACGCAATTGAGCCAGATACCAGGACACCCAATCTCCAAGATGAACATGATACATTGTCTGTTCGATCAGACTCTGCCCTTTGGCATATATCTCTATGAAGCTTCCGGTATAGTGACTGACAATTTCCTTATTGATTTCGAGACGTATTTGGTTCCGGGAAAAATCATCTCGATTTCTAAAAACGACGACTGCCAAATCATCCCTGCGATCACGCCAACCTACCAATTCATTGTGGTTCATTTCAGGAATAACGTGATGCCAGCACAACACTTTTGCATTCTCGTTCAGCTGTTGTCGGAACCGCAGTGCGATTGGTTCGCTTCGATCTGTGGTGTAGATGACCGTAGTTTTGCCAAGCAGCAAGGCTGCAATCCGCTCAGCCCGTTCGCGGATATCTGATGACTCTTTTCGAAGGAGTTGAGCCGCCAGAAAGATCTCGTCAAGAAGTGAGTTAGAGATCAATCCAAAACGAGACAAAATGACGAGTTGTTGGACAAGGGAGTACCCAAGACATGCTCTTGGACTGGGCCAATCGTCTGGAAGTTGGATATAGTCCAGTCCTTCTGCTTTAGCAATATCAATCATCTTGCCACCAGAAGATACAATGATGACTTTGGCGCCGGACAGCAAAAGACCGCTAAGCGCAGTGAGGGTTTCTTCTGTATTACCTGAATATGAAGAAGCAATAGCCAAAGTATGAGGACCAACCCAAGCCGGAATCTGATAACTTTTTGATACAATATAAGGGACGGGACATGTATCTCGAACAAACGAAGCCACAAAATCACCGCCGATTCCAGAACCTCCCAATCCAGTCACAAAAACCTTGTCGATTCGTTCAGGAGTTGTCAGTTTGGCATTTCTGCCAATTTCCAGAGCTTCTTCGAGTTGGTCAGAAAATCGGTCAATCAATCCATCCATCATTGCAAATCGCTTATTTTCGATGATCGGCAAAACTACGCATAGTCTTTGGTCCAACTTCCTTAGAACGCATGAAGAAATCGCTTATTGGACAACGAGGTGAAGAACTGGCTGCTCGACATTTGATCAAGCAGGGCTGGATTATTCTGGCACGGAACTGGCGAAGTGGACGCCAGGAACTCGATATTATTGCGAAAGATGAGGGGCAAATCGTGTTTATTGAGGTAAAAACAAGAAGCAGTCGCCGATTTGGTCACCCAATCGAATTTATCAATTCGGCCAAGCAAGATCATATGGTAAAAGCTGCAACCCAATGGTTGATGAGCCATGGTTGGGATGGTGAATTCCGGTTTGATTTGATCGGTGTGCTTGAATTCCCGGATGAACCAGCAAGTATTGAACATATTCGTGATGCGTTCTTCCCATTCTTTTAGTGATTGACACCAATGAATGCTTGGTTCTTCGGCGAAAGACTTATATCTTTGCCGACCGTAAGCAGATCCAAGTCTTAAAGATCATGAAAAAAGATACCCATCCGGAAAATTACCGGCTCGTTGTGTTCAAGGATTTTTCAGCTGATGAATCCTTTATTACGCGCAGTTGCGTAGCCACAAAAGACACCATAACATGGGAAGATGGCAAGGAATATCCTCTAATTAAACTGGAAATTTCTAACCGCTCCCATCCTTTCTTCACTGGAAAAATGAAGTTTGTAGATACGGCTGGACGTATTGATAAGTTCAACAAGAAGTTTGCGAACAGCAAATTCGCAAAATAAATTTGTGAAGAATTATTAGATCTTTATCAAAACCCCTTTGTGTCTGCAAAGGGGTTTTTTATTTTTAGCCCCATGCGAAACCTCATCCTCTTCGACACTGATGAATGGCGTCAGTTATTGCCACTCACTTATACACGGCCAGCCGCTGAACTGCGTTGTGGCATACTCCGTTTGCGTGAAAAATGGACTCTTCATCTGGATGCAAAAGCGTCTTATGTGACGCAGGAGTATTTGACCGATAAATATCCAATTCACATAGCAGATGACAATTACCTTGTCAATGGTGTGGTTTTACCCACAGATACTCTGGTCAGGCTCGTGCGTCAACTTGACCCCGGAGAAGCATTGCTCCTGAATGATGAATTGATCGCTGCTCGATTGGAACGTGCCCAATTTGACAAACTGCTTAACAACGATGATATCGGTGATCTTAGAGGCTATGAGCTAGACCCTGCAGATGTCACCATGATCACCAAGCCCTGGCACCTTTTTGAACATAATGCCGAGGCGATAGCTGCAGATTTTACACTGCTAACTAGAAATCGTCAATCCGCACCTATTCCGGAACATGTTATAGCTATCTGTCCCGAACAGATATTTATAGAACCTGAAGCAATCGTCTTGCCTTGTCACCTCAATGCAACGGATGGGCCTATCTATATCGGGAAGGGTGCAACGATTATGGAAGGAGCGCTCATCCGTGGTCCGTTTGCACTCTGTACAGGATCGACCGTAAAAATGGGCACCCGGATTTATGGCGGCACTACGATTGGTCCCCAATGCAAGGTTGGCGGTGAAATTAGTGCAAGCGTGTTACTCGGTTACTCCAACAAATCTCATGATGGATACCTTGGCAACTCAATCATTGGCGAATGGTGTAATCTGGGCGCACAAACCAATGTATCCAACATGAAAAACACATACAAAGAAGTCCGGTTGTGGAATTATGGGGCAGGTCGTTTTGACTCTACAGGCCTGCAATTCTGTGGATTAATCATGGGCGACCACACTAAAACCGGTATAAATACAATGTTCAATACTGGAACTGTGGTTGGTGTCTGCGCAAATATTTTTGGAACAGGCTTCCCCCGTAATTTCATCCCGTCCTTCTCCTGGGGGGGGGCTTCAGGTTTCAAGACATTTGAATTCGAGCAAGTGATTGAAACCGCTACGACTGTCCAGAGTCGCAGAAATCGTATTATGAGTCCGGAAGAAACCATTATTCTGAGACACATATACGAAGAATCAGCGGAATACCGGACTTGGGAAAAATCGGCCAAACCATCCTGATGCATATCCCTAAATGGAAACGTTGGTTGAGTTACCTGACCGAACTGGAATTGGAGCACATTTCCTCCGATCTACATGAGTCATTGACAATCAGCCTTATCCAGGGTCGCATTCAATTGTTTGCAGACAAGGCCATCTATTCCTTTGAAGATCTCTATTCAAATTTCGCTGAAGCATTCAATCGTGTAGATTTGTCGCGATTGCCCGGAAAGCGAGTTCTTGTTCTTGGACTCGGCCTAGGATCAGTGATCCAGCTTTTAGAAAGAAACCATCATTTCCAGGGAGAATACACCGCTGTTGAATGGGATGAGGCCATTATCTATCTTGCAGAAAAATATACACTGACAGATCTTGATGTGCCCTTAATGACTATAGCCGCAGATGCTGAAATTTTTCTGGAAACCTATACTGATGAATCATTTGATCTGATCCTGGTGGACATTTTTAAGGACGATATCATTCCAGATTATTTTTCTACAAAAGCATGCCTGAAACGATTGCATATGCTGCTGGAACCTCAAGGATTGATCATTTCGAATCGCCTTTATAGAAGCTCGGCAGATCAGACCATCACAAATCGGTATACAACAGAGATCTTTCAATCGATCTTCCCAAATAGTGCTGCACTGACTGTAGAAGGCAATCGTCTTCTCTTCCAGGATGCCGCTTACCTAAAGTCCTTGTAAATTTACTGAACAAACAAGTGAATCATGTTTACGATCAATCCATATCTACGTTTTGCACTCATCATTGCACTCTTGGGAGGCGGTATCGCGCTTTGGGCTTCTCTGGGAATTTGGTATGGGATCTTTTTTGTTCTGATCGGCCTTGTGTTACTCATTGGATATCTGCTTTTAGGTACAATTCAGTCTGCAGCTGAGTTAATGCAAAAAATGGACTTTGATGGCACTGACAAACGACTGTCCCTGACCTTCTTTCCTCAATTATTATACAAGCCAAACCGGGCTTATTTCTATTTAATCAAGGGCACATTGGCCATGCATCGCAAACAATATGATCTGGCTGAGCCATTGATGTTACAGGCCGACGAAATCGGTTTGCCTTCTGATAATGAACGGGCCATGATTTACATGCAACTTTCCAATATTGCAGCTACACGAAATAATTGGACAGGAGCTATGGCACATTTTCGTAAAGTGAAGGAATTCAAAGTCACTGAACCTGCGATGAAGGAACAGATCAAGGATTACGAAAAAGCCTTGGGAAACAGAGGGATGGCAAAAGCTGGTATGCGTGGGGGTATGCAAGGGTTTCAGGCCGGAGGCAAGCGTCGTCGCCCTAAGATGAGATAATTTGTTTTTTGATCGCTGTGATACCTCCAAACGCAATAAAAACGACCGTCAGGAAAAAAGCAATTCTCGCTATGATGTCGCCCCATCGTGTATAGAATGTCTCTTGGTCGTTCAAGCGAATAGTGCCTCGAAATGCTGCTGTTTCGCCATATCCCTGAGCCTGAAGGATTTCTCCACGTTGATTAATGAGACAGGAAATACCAGTATTGGCTGAGCGAATGATATCTCTTCGGGTTTCAATAGCTCGAAGAGCTCCAAAACGCAAATGCTGCCGATGTCCTGGTGTATTATCCCACCATCCGTCATTTGTAATGATGGCTAAAGCCTGGGCACCCCGTTTTACATAGCCACCACAGTATTCTCCAAATACTGACTCATAACATATAACCGGGCCTACTTTCATGTTGTCATGAACGAATACGTCGCGCTGTTCTGAACGACGCAAGCCTTCCAAAGAACCACCTAACTGGTCGACTAACGGCTCCATGAAAAACAACCAATTCCTGAAAGGAAAAATCTCTGCACCAGGTACAAGTTTCCCCTTGACGTAAATCTGTGTTCCCTCATTAGTGCTCAATTGAGCCGCAAGGTTGTACGCTTCCCACCATAGGGTATCACGCTCAGATTGAACATATGGCCGCATAGCCGGACTCGTCTCACCCGGCGCCAAAAAACGATAGGGATCAAGACCTGTAATCAAAGCACAGTTGGGAAAGGAATCCAACAGTCCCTTCAAGTCCCGTATGACCAGTTGCCCATCTATTTGACTCAGGTCAAAATTACCAAAGGATGTTTCCGGAAAGACAACATATCGAGTTGACGAGGTCAATACAGATCTGGCAAGAGAACGGTAACGTTGGTATTGAACATCTTGCGGGATCTCAAACTTTTCATAGTGGGGCTCAAAGTTGGGTTGCACCACGGCGACTTCGATCTCAGTGCCTTGTGGTTTCCATTGATCGTACATTACAAGAGATATGAACAATGGGAAAATTAACCATGATAAAAATGGTATCCATTGGCGAAGAGCGGGGAGAACTCTGTGAGTATTGTAAGCACTTATGATTAAAAATGCCAGAACGTTACCCATTAGAATCCATAACGTACCTCCAAAGGCACCGGTATACGAAAACCATTGGATGCAAGCTGGCCATTCAGCCAGTGCATTTCCCAGACTGAGAAAGGGCCACGTCAAGTCCCAATGAAGATGAGTCCATTCAAACATCATCCAGAAGGCGATCAATGACATCCATCTAAAACGATCACCTATGGTTCTTCGCAACAGGTGATATCCAAGAATAGGAATGACCATCAATCCAGCATTTACCACATTCGCGAAAATGCCGGCAAAAAAGGCCGTATTCGTCACCCAAAACGTGCTCAAAACATTCCATAAAAGAAAGGCGTGGAAGGCCAAAAATGAAAGTCTTCGACCTGCTTGAGGCAATCCGCTCAATTCTTCTTCAATGATGATCAAAGGGACATACGCAACAAAAAGCAACGGGGCAAAAGGCATATCCGGGAATCCCAACCACAACAACAAACCAGTTAATGTAGCTAAATGGAAATGTTTATTCTGCTGACCTGTTTTCCAAATTTTTGGGGCAGCTAAAGCGAGTATAGTTATCCAGGTTCCCAGCAATAAGGGCAAGGGCCAATATCCCCAGAGTAGCGTATTCGACATCTGCCATCCTGCCAATATGGCGAAGAGAAGAGCAATGATCCCTGAACTGATCCGAATTGTTTGTGATGAAATGGTCATATCCATTTACTCTAGCTGATTACACAACCAGGAGGAATTGGACTACCTGGTAAAATGAATTCGAGGGTACCATCAGGTAATGAAGCCATTAAAATCATTCCTTGAGATTCAATTCCCTTCAAGGTGCGGGGCGCAAGATTGCTCAGGACAACCACTTGTTGACCAATGATCTCTGACGGGCTAAAATGTTCTGCAATACCGGACACAATGGTACGTCGTTCAAATCCAAGATCCACTTCCAACTTCAACAACCTATCTGCCTTTGGTACTTTTTCACCGTGTACGATGACACCAGACCTGATATCCAACCCCGTAAACTGGTCATATTGAATCGTTTCCTTTTGTGGTGAAAAAGGTGGCTCTGTCGATTCTGAAGTGATTGAAGTTGCGTCTCGGCCATGCAATCGGGTAATCTGCTCATCGATCACTTCATCTGGAATCCGATCAAACAAATGGCCTGAGTCTCCGGTTTGGTGACCAGATTTTAGAAGAGGTCCTTTATGTTCTATTGCATCCAGAAGTTGCTTGATTCTATCCTGTTCTTTACCGGAATCCAGAGCGAGGAATTTATCCAATCGGTCTGCAGTGAACGGCAGGAAAGGGCGAATCAACCTCGAAATGGCAACAACAATTTGCAAGCTGATAAACATAACTGGCCGAACACTGTCAGGATCATTCTTAATTGCCTTCCAGGGTTCATTAATTTGAAGAATTTGATTTCCGACAGACGAAATCTCCATGACCTGTTGCATAGCTTCTCGAAATGAAAACTGTCGAATAGATATGTCAACCTGTCGAATCCGACCTGCCAAATCATTCATCCAGGATTGAATTGTAGTCTGGTTGGAATCCTGATCGAGAAATGTATCCTTAAAATCTGCAGGTGGTACGGCACCATTATAATATTTGCGAGTCAAAACGAGAACCCGGTTTACAAAATTTGCGAGGTTATTCACCAATTCACTGTTGTGTGTCTCCTGGAAGTTCTTCCAGGTAAACTCACTATCCCGTTGTTCAGGCATGTTTCGGATCATATTGTATCTCAATGAGTCCTCCATGCCCGGGAAGTCACGAACAAATTCATCGACCCATACAGCCCAATTTCGCGACGTAGAAATCTTGTTGCCCTCCAAATTCATAAATTGATTGGCAGGTACATTGATTGGCAGATTATATCCTCCATGTGCTTTCAGAATAGCCGGAAAGATCAGACAATGGAATACAATATTGTCTTTGCCAATGAAATGGATGATTGATGTTTCGGGGTTCTTCCACCACGACTCCCAATCTTTTCCATGTTCATTGGCCCATTTTCGAGTAGCAGAAATATACCCGATCGGTGCGTCCATCCAGACATAGAGCTTTTTTCCTGCCGAACCTGGAATTTCCTGGGGTACGTCGACGCCCCAATCCAGGTCACGTGTCATTGCACGCGGTTGAAGACCAGCGTCCAGCCAGGACTTGCATTGCCCCAGGACATGATTTTTCCAATCAGCTGGATAATGGTGGACTACCCCATCTATTGTACCATCTGTGATCCACTCACGAAGCCAAGTCTCATGGTTTTCCAGTGGCAGATACCAGTGACGGGTGGATCGCATGACCGGTTTGCTTCCACTCAATGTAGAACGCGGTTCGATCAATTCCGTTGGGCTTAAAGTAGATCCACATCGCTCGCACTGGTCTCCATAAGCATCCGGGTTGGAACATCGTGGACATGTACCCATGATATACCGATCAGCCAAAAAGCTTTGTGCCTCTTCATCAAAGTATTGTTCCGATTCGCGTTCGATAAAAGCACCATCCTGATAAAGTTTTCGAAAAAAGTCTTGAGAAGTCTGGTGATGTAATTCTGACGATGTCCGATCATACACATCAAATGAGATACCGATGGCAGCAAATGTCGATTGAAAGAGGTGATGATATTTGTCGACAATCTGTTTTGGTGACATACCTTCCTTCAGTGCTCGAACGGTGATGGCAGCACCATGTTCGTCGGAGCCACATACAAAAAGTACTTCCTCTCCAATTCCCCTCAACCAGCGGACATAAATGTCTGCATTGAGATACGCGCCTGCCAGATGACCGATATGCAATGGGCCATTTGCATAAGGTAATGCAGACGTGACCAATGTTCTTTTAGGAGTACCCATAATATAAGGAAGTTTTCGTCAGATCGGTTGACGTGATGTAAAAATACAGGGTTCAATGGGGTTGAACGAAAAAAAAAGGCGCAATCTCCCGATTGCGCCTTTTATCCTTTTATCGATCTGGCTTATCCACCAAAATCATCAAATGAAATATTGTCTTCCGGAACACCGAGATCATCAAGTAATTTGATGACTGCCGCGTTCATCATCGGGGGACCGCAGAAATAGTATTCAATTTCTTCAGGTTCCGGATGATTCTGCAGATAATTATCATAAAGCACCTGGTGAATAAATCCTGTAAATCCATCACCCTTCCGATCCTCGATATCCTTTGAAACAACCCAATTGTCCTCAGGCAATGGTTCGGACAACGCGATATGATATCTGAAATTATCAAACTCTTGTTCAATCTTCCGAAACTGATCCGTATAGAAAAGTTCACGTCTGGAACGACCTCCATACCAAAATGAGACTTTCCTGTCTTTGGTCTTCATGGTATGGAAGAGGTGAAATAAGTGAGACCGTAATGGCGCCATTCCTGCACCGCCACCGATATAGATCATTTCCTTTTTTGTCGGTTTGATAAAGAACTCGCCATAAGGGCCTGATATCGTCACTTTATCACCGGGCGTACAACCAAAAACATAACTGGAGCAAACACCAGGATTGACTGCTTTCCATGTATTCTTGTCGCGATCCCACGGCGGAGTAGCGATCCTGATATTAAGCATGACAATATTCCCTTCTGCAGGATGGTTGGCCATTGAATATGCTCTGAACTGAACCTCATCATTGACCATTTGCAAAGGCCACAACTTGAACTTGTCCCATTCTGCGCGAAATTTGTCAGGTCCGGCTGGATCAGTTGGATGCGGTGCAATTTCAAAATCCTTGAATTTGACCGTAATTGTTGGCACATCGATCTGGATATAACCCCCGGATTGGAAGTCAAGAGTTTCACCTTCCGGTAACCGGACGACAAATTCCTTGATAAAGCTTGCAACATTATAGTTGGAGACAACAGTGCATTCCCACTTCTTGATTCCAAAAATTTCTTCAGGAATACGGATATGCATATCAGATCGAACCTTTACCTGGCAAGCAAGTCGCATATTTTCAGCGGCCTCTTTACGGGTAAGGTGGTTCAGTTCGGTAGGCAATACATCGCCTCCACCTGCATCCACGTGACACTCGCACATAGCGCAAGTTCCACCACCGCCGCAGGCAGATGGCAAAAAGATTTGCTTTTCGGAAAGAGCTGAAAGCAACGATGAACCCGGTTGTACTACAAGCGGATTAGCCTCATCACCATTCACAATGATTTTGACATCGCCTTGAGGCACCAATTTTTTTCGGGCATAGATTAACATCAACGCCAAGGCGAGAATGACAGCTCCAAATACCAGAACGGCGTAACCAATGACCGCGTAACTTATCCAGAGGAACATGAATAGCGTTTTTTAAAATTCTTATTTACCAGCCATCGTGGCTGGATCGATACCCATCAAACTCATAAAGGCAATACCCATCAAACCTGTCAAAATAAAAGCCATTCCCAATCCACGTAGAGCGGGTGGAACGATGGAATAAGCCATTTTTTCCCGAATTGCAGCAAAGGCTACAATAGCGAGAAACCACCCGAATCCTCCCCCAAGGCCAAACGCCACAGAATTGGAAAAGGTGTATTCTCTACTGACCATGAATAATGACCCTCCTAGGATAGCACAGTTCACGGTAATCAACGGCAGAAAGATGCCCAATGAATTATATAATGATGGGGAAACTTTTTCAACGACCATTTCGACCAATTGGACCATTGATGCAATAACGGCAATGAATAAAATAAACCGAAGAAAGGTCAAATCCATGCCAAACACCCCAGTTTCTGCAAGGAGGTAGTTGTTGATCACCCAGTTGATCGGCATGGTAATGCCCAAGACAAAGATGACAGCCAATCCCAGACCAAATGCGGTTTTTACAGATTTGGAAACGGCCAAAAAAGAACACATGCCCAAGAAGTAAGCAAGGACCATATTCTCAATAAAAGCCGACTTGATAAATACGTTGATGAATTCCATGATTCGCAGAATTATATAGAGGAGATCAGGAGATATCGATGAGTTTTGGGTTGCGGCTTCTTTGGACCCAGATTAAAATACCAAGAATGAACATGGCAGCCACTGATAACACCATCATGTTATTGTTCATGTACCATCCAAACCAGGGGTTTGTTTTTGTATTGATCCAGTACAGATCGGAAGTTCCAATAATCTTCATTTCAAGAGGACTACCAGCCAGCAAACTACCCTTACCAAAAAGCTCACGAAAGACTGCTACAATAATGAGGATCAATCCATACCCAAGGCCATTTCCAATGCCATCAACAAATGAACGCCAAGGTTTATTAGCCATAGCATAGGCTTCCAATCGTCCCATTACAATACAATTGGTAATGATTAGTCCAATGAATACTGACAATTGTTTGTAAATAGGAAAATTGACAGCTTTCAATAATTGTTCAACGATTGTTACAAGTGTGGCGATGATCACCAATTGAACGATCATCCGAACTGATTTCGGGATGGTCGTCCGCAACATGGACGTGAACAAATTGGAGAACGCTGTTACAAACATGACCGCAATGGCCATAATAATTGAAGGATAAACAAGCGTCGTCACAGCGAGAGCAGAGCACACGCCCAAGATCTGAACTGTGATTGGATTGTTGTCATTAATTGGATCTGTGAGGAGTCTCCGCTCCTCCTTCCCGAACCAAGGCTCCCTTACCTTTACTTCAGGCTGACCATCTTGCATCACTTCTGCCATACCGCGCTATGATTTTTGTTCCAGCTTGCTGAAATACGGTTGATAGTATTTTATTCCCCGGTATAACATTTCTGTCACACCATTACTTGTCACTGTTGCTCCTGAGATTGCATCAACTTCAAAAATCGGATTTGTAGCTCCGCCTTTTTTCACGACTACTGAAGTATACGCACCACTTTCATCAACAATCTTTTTTCCTTGAAATTGATCAGGAAAGGCAGGGTTGTCCTTGATCTCGGCACCGAGACCTGGCGTCTCACCTTTATGATCGAATGAAGCCCCGGCAACCGTTTTCAGATCCTTTTCCAAAGCGATAGACCCCCATATTTCGTCCCAAAGCCCATTTCCCCGGATACTGACGATATAATATGTCTCGCCTGCTTCATTTGTGTATATATACAGTGGCAACAAACGATCTGCCTCCGGTTTCTTTTTCTCTTTGGCCAGATCGATGGATTCAGCAATTTGACCTTCGACGACATCGCCGGTCATATTGAGTACCTCCTGCTTGATCTTTGACTGGAAGATATCCTCCACCTGCTGATCAGTCATCTCTGCAAGATCAGTGCCATCCAGGTGATCCTTCACAGCAGCTAGAACCGCTCGTTTGTTATAGATTTTTTCGTTCATTGCGTGCTTGGGCCCCAAGAATGTATTCAAGGAGGCGAGGACCAGCGCTGCAAGCGTGGTCATGATGAGCACGAATCGGATGATGTAACTTGTACTATGCACGATTCAGTCGTTTTTTCATGTTGGCTTCTAACACGTAATGGTCAATAAGAGGTGCAAACATGTTCATAAATAATATAGCCAGCATCCAGCCTTCAGGATATGCTGGATTCGTTACCCGAATTAATAATCCGAGCGCACCAATCATGATACCATAAATCCATTTCCCTCTATTTGTCCCAGCCGCCGTTACCGGATCAGTCGCCATGAAAGCCATTGCAAAGAAGAAACTTCCCATATAGAACTGGTAATACCATGGCACTTGCATAAACGGCGTTGCACCCCAACCATTAAACACCAGACCCATCAACGCTGCACCAAGGAACATGGATAACATAATACGCCATGATCCGATACCAATCAGAATAAGGAATACGGCACCGATTAGGATTAAAGGCTTAGATGTTTCTCCAATACTACCTGGAATACCACCCCACCACATCTGGTCGACACTATAAACATGAGTGACAGCCTCCCAACCGCCTTGATAGGCTAAAGCCAAAGGTGTGGCACCAGTAAATCCATCCACGACGGTGGCAGCAGAATCAAAAGTTGCCCATCCCAAGGATTCAAAAATCCCGTTAAACACAGTTAAATGCCACCAGCCATAATCGACAACAGCCCCAACTGACGCGGAATCAAGACCAGATACCCACACCTGATCACCAGAAATTTCTGTCGGGTAAGCAAAAAAGACAAAGACCCTAGCCAGGAGTGCAATATTCCAAATATTTCTGCCTGTTCCTCCAAAAGCTTCCTTTCCGATCCACGTAGCAAAAGCCACAGCAATCGCCAGCATCCACAGCGGAATATCTGGGGGCATAATCAATGGAATTAATGCCCCAGAGACTAGAAATCCTTCTTCAACCCCATGGCCTTTTTTAGCTGCATACCAAATTTCTATACCCAGTCCGACAACATGCGTAACAATAAAAATCGGCAAGACCTTGATCAGACCATGGATTAACTTCAAATGCAACCCGTCCAGAATACCCGGATACATCCCTAAAGCATCAAAATGCTGTTGTCCTATATTCCAGGTTCCAAACACATAACACGCCTGTAATGCTAGAACGACCATAACCATAGTCCGTTTCAGATCCATTCCATCCCGGATATGCACCCCACCTTTGGTCACGTGGGCGGGGGTATAGATCAGCGTGTAAACAGCATCATACAGGGTATGCAGAAAAGGACTCTTCTTCTTGTCCGGTTCAACCCGCTTTAAAAAATTATTCAATGCACTCATAGCTCGAGTTCGCTGTGGATAGGGGTTTATAGATTATTCCTGCTCGATCATCAGTTCCATTCCTTGACGGAGGATCTGCTGAACCTGGACTTTGGATGGGCAGACAAATTCGCACAAAGCGAGATCTTCTTCAACGACCTCATGAATTCCCAATCCTTCCATACGTTCGAAATTGCCAGCAAGGATCGCTTTCAACAGATGCTGAGGATACATGTCCATTGGAAGGACTTTTTCGTACAGGCCCGTAACCACAAAGGCTCGTTCTTCCCCATGCGTATTTGTCTCTGCTTCATATGTGGTTCCAGAAATCAACGCTGAAAGGAATGTTGGCGATACAGAAGGCCGCGCTCGAAGAGGCAGTAACCACCCAAACAATTCCAATTCATCACCTTCTCGAAGCACTGTCAACTGATCGTCGGTGGCATTCATGAAATCGTCAATTTGTTTGCCTGCACCACTCAACACATCGCCGGATACAAATCGCACATGATCCTGAACCAATTGGTCCTTTGTCAACTCTTGAATGCTTGCTCCAAGTACTGTACGTAAATAACGCGGTTGCGTCACTTCTGCTCCACAAATCGCAATCGTTCTGCTTGCATCAAATCGTTTCTCTGTAAATAGCTTTCCAATCGCAATGACTTCCTGCACACCCAGTGTCCATACTTTTTCACCTGGTTGGATTGGAGCTGTATGGTGAATTTGAATCCCGACATTACCTGCCGGATGTATGCCTGTAAACCAATGTTTTTCAACCCCGAGAGCTTCGCTAAAGGCTGCATGAGCCCCAGCCTCACCTGCATTCAATCCAAGATGAACCTTCCCAGAAGTCAGTCTGGACAATACATCCAGTCCTTTTTGGAAAGCCGTTTCCTGGCCGTCAACAATAAGATTATTATCCGGCGCGAGCGGTGCTGTGTCAAAGGTGGAAATGAAAATATCCCTAGGGATGACATTCAAATTGGCCAAAACATTGAATGGACGTTGATAAATCAAAGGCCATACGCCACTGTCAGCCAAGAAGTCTACCAATTTTTCGCGGTCAGCCTTCTCCAGATCGGGTGGCGTGAGTGCTCGATGGACCTGCTTTTTATCAGCAAGAATAACAACATGAGAGATCGCTCTTTTGGCACCGCGCCGAACTTCAATAACTTCACCTGAAACGGGCGATACAAATTTTATACGTTCCAGGTTTTTATCATGAAATAAGGGCTCGCCTGCTTTTACAGAATCGCCAACAGCGACTTCCAGCTTGGGGATTGGTGCAATTCCATGAACATTCGTTGGCTGAACAGCCACGGTGTTTATATGGACGTCCTCGATGTGGCGGTCGGCTACGCCTTTTAATTTGATAGTATGCCCTTTTCGGATATGCACTACACCCTCGCTGCCAGTTTGACTAACGCCAATATCCTTCCTGTTCGGAAGAATGGAATAGTTGGCAAAATGAAGTACGCCCAACTCTTTAGCCCGTACCTGCAGCAAACTATTGCCCACAGTCACAAGCAAGAAAAAGACCAGTACGACAATCGCGATCAGGAATACAGTCAGTGTGGAAGGTAATTCCCAGATCAGACCAATGGGTGCTGCCTGTAGTGACAACGAGGCCATGGCGAAGACAAGTAGTAAGTAGAACCGTTTCAAAATAGAGCGAGGTTTGACCAGCAAGAATTGAAGCTTTTTCAAAACATCGGCAAAGATAGAAGCTGTCCAACGTTTTATTCGGTGATGATCGTGATTTCGATCACTACTATATAATTTAGATTCAATCTAATTAATAGGCCTTGCTAAAACGACGCCTTTAACTGAGGATCGCTACCATCGTCATCATCATTTCGCCATCTCCACCAACCCCAAATCGCCAAAAGAGTATAGATGATGAACAAATAAACAAAAGCATCGATTTGGCGATCGATATAGACACCAATGCACACAATATCAATCACAATCCAATACAACCAATTTTCCAGATATCGTCTTGCAACCAACCAGGTAGTCAGTAGACTGAAACTGGTCGTCAGGCCATCAATGAAGGGAAGAGCAGCTTGGAACAAGGACCAAAACCACCCCATAGAAAGTCCCCACAATAGACCAATTCCGAGAATTTGTCCATGTAAAGCGACACTCATTCTTTTAATCGGCATATGTCCTGAATCAACAGACTTGGACCATTGCCTCCAACCATAAATACTCAGTATTAAATAAACAACCTGCAACGTAGCATCAGAATACAATCTTGCTGATGTATAGACAAAGAAGGCCAGAAAAACACCAATCATACCAACAGGCCAACACGCCACATGACGGCGTGCAGCAAGGATCACATAAAGGATATTAAAGAGGACTGCTCCCCATTCCAGTAAACTCATAGTCTTCCCTTATGAAAAAGACCCGCCATAAGGACGGGTCGTTTTCAATAGGTCTGGCAACAGTTATTCGATGATCACTGCCTGGTAATGCAATTCAAAGACAACAGGATGTCCTGTCGCAGGATCACGTTCTTCCAGGATCACATTGATAAAATCATTTACGATGTCACCAACCTCTTTTTTACTTGTATCAAAATGTGCCTTTACCGTTCCTTTTTGTCCGGGCTTGACAGGTAGTGTTGTCCAATCAAGCGTCATGCAATCACATGCAGTGCAGATTTCAATGGTTACACTTTTCGTACTTGTATTGGTAAACGTAAATACTTGATCACGTTGCTCGCCCTTTTTCAACTCCCCAAATTGAACGCCATCCTTCTCCCATATCAAGACCGGCTGGGGTGGATAAGGTTGGGTAGCGACAGAGTCACCTCCTCCTCCACGACGGCGATTTCGGTTATTATTGGGCCTGGATGCAGGTACTTCTTCATCTTGTAAACTCTTGAGTCGAGTTTTCTCGATTTTGATTGAAGTAGGTCCAGATATGATCTTGAACTCAGTCCGTCGGTTAAACCGGTGCTCATTATCTGTACATTCGACTCCATTCGTGCATTGGTTCAGAATCTGTGTTTCACCATATCCAACAGGTTGAATGCGAACAGGATCAACGCCCTTTTCAAGTAGCCAGTTTGTTGCGGATTGGGCGCGTCGCTGAGATAACTTTTGGTTGTATGTATCATCTCCACGAGCATCTGTATGAGAGGACAACTCAATGACCATATCGCTATATTGAGCCATTAGTTCTAATAACAGTTGAAGATCCGGTTCCGATTCAGGTAATATCTTGTCATCATCATAATCATAATAGATGCTGTTCAGACGAATCGGTTCTTCGGTAGTATACACCTCATATTCAGGCTCCTTAGGAATCGGCATCATAACCAAGGTCTTTTGGAAGGTCATGTCTTCCTTGATGCTCGCTGTATTGAAATCCAAAGTATCACCAACATAGCCATCTGCAGACGCGATAATCCGATAGGCTTTATCCAATCCCAATTGGAAAGCAGCAGCACCTTTTTCCCCAGTCGCTGCATTCATTGTAATGCCCATTTTGTCTCCGGTCATCTCAATAAGTTGCACGTTCACGCCTCGCAGCAGACCGTCTACTTTTCCGTCTTTCACACTGGCAAGCAAATCCAGTTTGATCGGAGAAATCTGAAACGTGTAAATATCATCACAGCATGTCCGACTATCCAATGACTTTCCTTCCGGACGGTTAGACAATAATGCGCCTTTATACCCTGTCGCATCAACAGAAAAACCAAAATCATCAACTGATGAATTGAATCCTTTTCCAAGGTTGGCAGGTGTACTCCAAACGGATCCATTCCAATCAGTGGAATAAATATCAAAGCCACCAAAACTTGGCAAGGAAGTCGTGCTATAATAGAGGCGACCTTCCCGATAAAATGGCGTGATCTCATCACCAGGACCATTGATCACATCACCAAGATTAACTGGATCAGCATAGCTGGTTTCACCTGTTTTCTTTGCATAATAGATGTCAAATCCACCATGTCCACCCTCTTTATTGGAGACGAAATACAAGACTTCTGATCCAAAGAGTTCACCAACACATGGTTGCTTGGCAATCCAATCACCATTTACCCCAGTCAATTCATATGCCGGTCCCCATCCACTGCTTTCACGATTGGAAACATAGATGCGACTCTCTTGCATGCTATCGACCTTCATGATGACCCGGGTAAAATAAAGCCGGTTCCCCTCTGGACTTACAGAGATATTGCCAACATTGAATTCTTCCCTGTTGATCTTTTCATCCATAGCACTTCCCGCGCCCCATTTGTCGTCACTCCAAGCAGATCGGATCGCCTTACAATAAACCGGCTCCACATCCTTCCCCAAAACTAGCGGTTCATTCAACATATAGGATGTATAATACATCTCTTCGCCTGAAGGTGAGATGAATACACTGCCTTCACTTCCAGGGTAGTTGACTTCTTTACCAGCATTATCAATCGTCATACGAACTTGATCCTGACTGGATACTGCCAAATTGGCCCCTTGAAGTTCCAATGCAGCAGCTTGTTTGATATAAGGATCAGCATCTGATTTTACGACGTCATTCAACTCGCCAATAGCCTCTTCATATTTGCCATTCATCTTCATCATCCTGGCCTTCCACAATTGAGACTCTGGATATTCATCGGTTTTATCACGCCGATTTATTCGGTTGAATGCCATTTCAGCTCGTCGATAATCCCTGCTGTAATAATGGGACATGGCCAATTTCCAAGCCACCTCGTTCGATTTGAAATCTTCATAGGCTTTTTCCAGTTTCTCGCGTGCATTACTGTAATCCTGCTGCTCATACAATTCAAGTGCAAACTTGAGATTGGCCTCAGCTGTAGGTTCATTCGCAGGCTGGCACCATCCGTTAGGGATAAATGCGAAGATCAAGCTGGCAACCACAATAGATCTGATGATCATATAAAGGGAGAATTAATGTGATTCGATGAATTAATAACGTGGGCAAATGATCACCCGTTTAACACTTGGCTTCTTGAGAATCCTGCCAATATATGAGGCTGCAATCTCAAAACCTCCATTCCCATTCGGTGTAACGTCGGAAGTGTTGTAATCCCAGCTCACACCGACTCGCAATGACTTCCATTGAGCACCAACAATGATAGGAATAGCATCACCCAATCGATATCCCAGACCGCCCAAGAGAGTGATCTCCTTCTCAGCATTGAAGAGATATCCTGCCAATGCCTGAGCCTGTATCTCCTGAATATTGGTCATATTCTGAACTAGAACTGCTGGCGTCAACGACCATTTGTCATTCAGTGCAAACTCCATATCTGCAGAACCTGAAAGACGCATTGGCAGCTTATCGGCTTTACCATTACCACCGCTGAGCTTATAATCCGGCTTGTTGAGGTGATTGAGTGCTATACCGATATGCAATGCTTTGCCACTTTTCAACTTTTGAGTAAACAACAATCCCCCATGGAGATCGATATAGTCTGTCTTTTTCTGTACGTTCATCCGGTCCTGACTGATGGTCATTCCAGAGGCATCTTCCAACTCATCATATAATTTGATCTTGTCACTGGTAATATCGATTCGTCGAGACATACTACCACCACCAAAACCAAATGTCAGCACACTCTTGCGCTTTTTGTCTAGTGACAAATGATATGCACCTGACATCTGTAATCCACTGAATTGCAATCCGGCAATACCTGCTTTATCCTGAAAATAGTTGACACCTACACCAACCCAATCATTTTTTCGAAATCCGCGGATGACCGGAGCATCGACATACAATGCCGGTGTCTGGAAGGAATTACTCAAATGTGCCCATTGATCACGATAAATTCCACCTATCCGGTAAGAACCGAAAAAAGCCCCAGTATTCGCTGGGTTTAACATTAGTGGAGACATCGTAAACTGAGTAAAGTGGACATCCTGGGCAGGCAATACCCACACTCCCAACCCCAGTATAGCACTCACGAGTAATTTCTTCAACATATGACAGATCGATTAGATGCCGAAATATAGCGGTTTCAAACCAAACCACAAATCAACTTACCTCGGCTTACCTATTTATTGTTGATGTCTGATAATTCCAAGACAGCGTGAACAATCAACTTTGCAGATTGCTGCTCCATACACTGAAAATGCCCTTTCGGACATTGATCGTAACCAATTTTGGAACATGGTCGGCACGCCAAACCCTCAACTTGAATTGTCTTTTCCCGACTCTTCCCAATAGGGAAATAAGGATACATCCCAAATTCTGGTACTGTGTTTCCCCATACACTGACAATAGGTCGGTGGAAGGCGGCAGCAATATGCATCATCCCGGTATCCGGGGTAATCACAGCGGCAGCTTGACGGATTACATCCGCGGAGCCACCCAATGAAAGTTGACCTGCTAGGTTGAACACTTGTTTCTTGCTCTTAGCGGAGAGAACAACCTGGTCTCCTATCGCTTTTTCCCCTGGCCCTCCCACTAGTAAAACAGGTTGCTCATTTTCTTCCACAATGGCAATCAACTTACCTATTGGGATCTGCTTTGTGGTGTGTGCCGCTCCAAGTACCAAAACCAGATAAGGACCATTTACCCATTGCGTCGGATCAACCTGATCGGAGGTAGAAATAAAATAATCCAATCCAGCACCATCATTCTTCACGCCAAACCGAGCAATCGCTTCAAAATATCGATCTACCAAATGCTTCCGCGGCAACCGATCGACTTTGAAGACGGTCAGAAGCCATTTTTGAAGGTTCAATTTATCAAATGTAACACCAGGGCAATCCAAGGCCCTCCTTACCTGACGAGATCGAAGATTTTTGTGCAAATCAATCACCAAATCAAACTTCTCGCGTTGTAATTCCTGAATCACGTCTGACAAGTTCACCTCCAGACTGTGTACCTTATTGACGTACGGGTTCTCTGCCAGAATTGGGGTAAACGCCTGTTTTGTCAAGACATGCACCTCCGCATTCATCTGGCGATGAACACATCGGATGACCGGCGTTGTCAACACGATATCGCCAATCGAACTAAATCGTATGATCAGGATTTTCGTCATTTCTATTGCATCATGACTGACAACGAGAAAATGACATCAATCTGATCAAAGCGATTTGAACGCATCAATTGGTTTTAATCCAGGCAGCCCGACTTTGTCCCTGATTGTGGGTTGCTACAACCCAGTACATACCAGGGTTTAAATCTTTCATATCCACATATGTGCCCGAAACCCAATTCGTCATTTCTTTGACTAAAAGGCCTAAGCTTGAATAAACCCTGACTGTAGACTGATCCGGAACGCCACGCAGATTGAAACCCTGGATTCCAGGATTGGGATCCACAGAAATATTCTGCGAACCAGAACTTGGCTCTAAACCTGTCAACGGTCGATCCCCATTTGCAAACCAAGCACCTCGTGCACCTCCATCGACAAGCACGACGGCAGTACTAGCTATTCCAGTGATTTTATCGGCATTGAGATCAATGCGTGCCAGAACCGGATCCAGAAAATTCCCTGCTTCCGCATCAAAAATCAATTTGTCGTCAAATACACTATAATTTGGATAGCCCAGCACTGTATTTTCATAGATCAACCCGACATCCCCACTTTCCAGGTTGGCCCCCAAGATGGAAAATGATTTCGCTTGTCCATCAAAGTAATCAAATGCAAGAACATATTCTGAATTCTTGGCAAATGTCGGATTTCCCACTGCACTCAGATCCGGAATACTGGTAAACAGCTTGAATACATTTCCTGCAGAAAAGAAATTGGTTTGCGGATTCCAGACCTCCAAGAACCCGATATCCCAATAGGTATATTCACTACCATTGTCATAGGTGACCTGATTGTATGCATCATAGACAAGATAATTACCAGAATGATCAAACTCAATGGCATCTGCATACTGGACCTCAGATGTGACAACCCCTTCTGAAAAAGTCGGATTATACAAGTTAAATTCCTCCCAGTCATTTATTCCAAAATCAAATACCTGGATCAGAGGAGAAACTGCATCCGGGATAGCTGCAATTCGAGATCCATCCTTCGCAATAGCAGCATTTGCCCAAATAGGTTGATTCTGGATGATGGATTCCGAGGGTGTACCTGTGGCCCAATCGATCACGATGAGATGCATCTTTTTATCCTGACCAATAAAGACGATCAACTCACCATTATCTGTTATACTTGGTTTACTTTTCGGAGGCGATTGACTCAATATGGTGATATTCGAACCATCCGGCAAGGACACATAAATCTTTGATTTTGCATCATCTGTAAACAAGATGAAGTCATCACCCGGATTCGGATCAATATCGTCTTGGTAATCATCCGGAGTACCTTCACCCGAATTTCCTGAACCAATTCCTACTGCGTTAAATGCATTTTCAGCTATAGCGACCAGCGGGGTAGCCGCTCCAAATTTATCCTTGCATGATTGAACAACGGCATACCTCAAGTCCAGAAACTTGGAAGATTTGACCAAGTACTTGTCTAATGCAAGAAAGAAGACCTGCTCGGCCTGTTCCAACGTCACTCCTGCATTTGAAGCAAAGAGATAAAAGGCATGGTTCGGAATTCCGCTATTGATATGCACGCCTCCATTGTCCTGTGAGCCCGTGTATTGTTCATTTGTATGTTTAGGTTGCCACCCCGGACTACTCAGGCCACTGCCCCCATTATGAGGATCTTTCAAATCACGTAAAGCACCTGAAGGGAAAGTACTGGTTTTGACAACTTCTTCACCAATTTGCCAATCATCCCGATCAATCATGGTTGCAAAAATATCTGCGAACGATTCATTCAGGGCACCTGGTTCCTTTTCATACATCAGGTTTGCTGTAGATTGAATCACACCGTGAGTCATCTCATGACCAGCAACATCCAATGACCTGGCAAGAGGAAAAAATGCTTTGTCACCATTGCCATAGAACATCGCTGCACCATTCCAGTAGGCATTGTCCATCGCACCTCCGTCATCATCTGCTACATTGACAAAAGAAAGGATACTTCCTCCTGCTCCATTGATTGAGTTTCGGTTAAATGTTTGCTGATAATATGTAAAAGCAACACCCGCATTGTAGTGCGCAGAAACACCAGCAGGGTGATTCCAGGTATTATTTGGACTGGTAATATGCGCAGGCTTAAAGCTCCCCAGTGCCGGTGAAGTATTTTTTGCATCGATCGTTAAAATGCCACCAACAGGTTCATCAGGCAATTTGGAAGAAGCAATCTTGAACATGGAGCGACTCCCATCAAGCATGTAATATGTACTGCCGACCTGATATGTGTTGATCAATCGATTGACACCTTTAAGGTCAAATGCATTTGCTGTAAAAGGTCCGTCCAATACTGGCGGCAGTAACTCTTGATGTTGGTATAAACTGCATGTTTCCTCACGTTTGTGGAGAACAGTCCCTTGAATTGCATCTATATAAACCGTCCATCGGTGCATGGCATCCGCCATCAGACTGAATCGCCAAACCAGGTGGTTTGATTGGTCATGATCAAGAATGACCAACTGCGGATCTTCAAGAGCAGGCAAATATTTCTGAATTAATTCTATTGGTCTCGCATGAATGGCGAGAGAGGCGATTTCTTTGGCTTGTGGTTCTTCAATATTTGCTTTTGTGATCAGCCCCGATGGTGTAGGTTGATATCTGCCAGTAAAGAGGTGAGCCTTACCATTGAGGATATGTATTCGACACTCAGACCCTTCAATAAGCACATCATGATAAAACTGATAAAAGACCAAATATCCAGTTGTTGTTACATCCAAGACAGTTCGTTGCAATTGCCACTCTGATCCAGGATCCTGAATCTGCATAGAACCAGCCATTTTTTCAAGAACAGACCATGCCTGCTCTTCAGGGGATAAATTCTGCAAATTGGACAAAGCAACTTCAGCCCAAACAGGCAATCCTCTTTCGTCACGGGCTTGGATGCGAATCGCTGAGGACGAAGGCACTGATAATCCATCCATCATTATGGGGAGTGGTGCGAACAATCCACTTGAAGGAGCTAAAGGAGCCGGAAATGGACTTGTGACAGGCTCAAGTGTATTAGCATGGATAGGCGAAGCTTCACTACGAAGAACAGTCTTCATTTGAGAGAATGCCACTGACACAGTCAAGAGAAGACTGAGTGTAACCAAAGGACGAATCAGGTTATGCATAATCAGGATTTACTTTTGGGGAATGAGTTGGTATAGATCATCAATAAGGGCGGCGATGCGAGGATCAACGGTTGGCCTTTCACCCGTCCATGTAATCCGCGAATGGCGACTACCTGTTTGATAACCAACAAATCGATAGGTATTGCCAAGTGGGTTCAATGCAACTTCTCCAAAGAGTTTCTCTTCGGCAGCGATAAAAAATTGTTCTGCTTTTGACCTGGCAATTGAGGGCAAAGGTGAAGCAGGTGCACCGGGTCCGTTTTGTATCCAGAATTGGCCATTTTCCAATAAGGTATATGTGGATTCAATCCCACTGAACCCACCACCAGAACCAAAAGTCAACTGCTTTTCTGGAAATTGATCGGCACTATATTGTGTCGAATGACAGGCATGTAAACAACAAATTGAAAATACGAATAGGAACGGCTTCATCGATATCCGGAGATTTGTTAGAAAAGAGACCCTTTCTGAAATAACTCCCTCTAAAGGTAGTTGAAATTCAACCATTAACACAGCTCAATACTCGACAATCAAGCGGTTAAAAGTCTGTTAAAGGTAAGGCCACAGTGACATTCTCCTTGTTCATTGATGAAAGAAAACTTATTTTTGAATTCAATTCACATTAAAGCTTCGAACATGAAAAAATTACTTTTGCTTTTGCTTTTGGTTCCAGCGGCATTGACAATTCATGCACAATCCACCAAACATAACTGCACAGGCCACTCTGCTGCATCAACTTCAGTTAACACAGATGCTTCAGATGAGGCCATAGCTCAAGCTGCATCTCTGGATGAATCTATCGAGCGCCGGGTTTGTGAGACCTCTGGAAAGGTCTCTTACTATCGGAAAGATGTTTGTCAGAAAAGTGGAAAGGTTTCATACGAAGCTGTTTCTTATGATGCTGCTACAAGTCAATTCGTTAATGCCTCACCTTCAGAAATGAACGAAAAAGGAGCAAAGAGCTGCTGTTCTTCTAAGGGTGCATCTGCAACTGCTACTTCTGGTAAGGACGAGAAAAGCTGTGCAGGATCCAAAAAAGGAAAGTCATGCTGCGCAGGCAAGGCTGCAAAGGGTACAAGTGCCTCTATTGCACCAACTGCCAAGAAAGTTAAAAACGACTAATTCGTTTTAAGCAATAAAAAAAGCCTCCCGATTAATCGGGAGGCTTTTTTTATGCCCTGGAAACTAAAGGATGACAAGTCGTTTAGCTGTGAATTCTGAGTATTTCGAGGATCCAAAAGCCACTTGCTGTAATATATGGCGAGTGGCTTTTGTAGTCTTTTCAGGAAGTTCCTCCTTCGGAAACCAAGCCACATGCATAAACTTATGTGCTTCTCTATTCAGAATCGTTCCTGTCCATTTTGTAGCACGAAAGACAAGAATCATATTGATCATGTCTGACTTTCGCTGATAACAATAATGAACATATTCCAGGTCTTCTTCTCGAATGATGGCCCCGGATTCCTCATAGGTTTCGCGAATTAATGCTTGCATAGGGGTCTCCCTCACCTGTACTTTACCGCCAACCAGGGTATACTTTCCACCGTTTCGGCTGGTTTGACGCAATAAAAGGATTCGTCCTTCATCTTCCAAAATAAGACGCACAATGGTATATCGACGAAGTTGCATGAAAACGATTTCAGTATGCTAAGTACGGGAAAAAGCTTATTTGGTTGTTTGTGTCATGCATTCCTGACGTGTCTAAATTTTCAACCTTAGTGTTGTAGGGAGGAAGATATCACGCAAACAACCCTGACGATACAGGATTGCCAGGGTTGTCCGTTGTTGATCAAAATGATTTACCTCTTTTTTTTCCGGCTAAAATCGTTGCCTAATTCAGATAGCTTATCAGAAATCTCCTGAAATTGTTTCTCAACAGCATCTGCAATTGACTGAATGTTTACAGGTTCTCCTTTCATTGCCAGTCGATCAGCGGATGTCTTTGCTTTTGGAACAATGACCATCATTGCGATGTAGAGGAAAGCACCAACTCCACCCATGAGCATGAGGACGAATACCAAACGAACCCAAACCGGGTCTGTGATACCGAAATACGCTGCCAATCCGGAGCACACTCCACCGACGATTTTGTCTTCTTCATCCCGAAACAGCTTTTTACCTGGACGGAAAGTGTATTCCTTTTCCTGAGTTGTTTGCTGTTGCGAAGTTGATCCAGAGCTGCTCTCGTCTTCAAACTGCTCTGGTTTGCCCATGATTTTGACGACGGCGCCAATATCAGGTGTAGAAACAATTTGGCGCGTGCCCAGTTGAGTGGTCAACAGTTCGGCGATACGTGTCTCAATATCCGCAAGTATCTCGTCTTTTCCTTCCAGGTGTTGGAAGGACTTTCGAACTGCCTGCAAATAGGAATCCAGTTGGAAATAGGCGTCATCATCTATAGTGAAGGGATGACCACCCAAATTGATATTAATCACCTTATTCATTGCTTGTTGGGTTTTCTAGCGTGAGTTGAACGGATTGAACTAGTTCGGACCAGGCCTGCTGCAGGGACTCCGCAATGGCTTCACCGTCAGTAGTGATCCTGTAATACTTTCTTGGGGGACCGGCGTTGGATTCCCTCCATTCATATTCCAGATAGCCGGCATCCTTGAGCCGGTTGAGTAGTGGATAGAGTGTTCCTTCCACCACGAGAAGATCTGCAGTCTTCAGCTGTTCTAGTAATTCACTGGGATACTTTTCCCCTGTGCGAATCAGCGAAAGAACACACATTTCCAACACGCCTTTTCTCATCTGGGCTTTGGTGTTGTCTGTTTTCATAAGCCAAATCTATGTCAAAGAATGGTATTATGCAAAACAAACTACCATGTTGTATCCTGTAGTGTGTTTTGCACTATTTGCAAATCACTACAAATCAACACATTACACATTTTGTTATATTATAACGCGACGTTCAATCGTCGAATTGATACGTTAATTCATACCGAATTCTGAATTGTTGGTCGAGAAAAAGCCTGCTTCAGATCAAAAAGTGACCATTTTCATAAATCAGCTTGCCATCGGCTGTGATTCTACCTTCTTCAGTCATATCTGTGATCATATCCCAATGGACTGCAGACTTGTTCAAGCCCCCGCATTGCAAATAGGATTGGCCTATGGCCAGGTGGACGGTTCCGCCAATTTTTTCATCAAAAAGTATATTCCGTGACATCTGTTTGATCCGGTCATTGGTTCCTATGGCTGCTTCGCCAAACCGGCGTGTCCCATCCTGTGCAAAAATATGATCCAAGAAGGCCTTCCCTTTGACCGCCTCCCACCGTTCAATCCATCCATCTTTGATCCACAATGTCACGCCTTCAACATCATGCCCCTGATACAGACCCGGATATGAAAAATGGATTCGACCTTGCACTGAATCTTCGACCGGGCTCGTGAATACTTCACCGGAAGGCATATTATTTCGACCATCTGAATTGATCCAGGTTCGCCCTTCAGTAGAGAATGTCAAATCGACATGCTTACCCTGATAATGCACCTTCGAACAACGATTCAAGAAATCTACGATTCGTTGTTGCATCGAACGAACCTCCAGCCAGGACGCAATCGGATCGGCATCATACAAACGACATGCTTCGTAGACAAACTTTGAGTAGGCTTCTGTAGACATCCCCGACTCATGTGCCTGACTGATGGTTGGGTACTGGCATAGGCTGCGCCTTAAAGACTGATCCGCTATTCGCTTAAAATAGATCTCTTGGGCTTGTCGGTTTGCTTTGGCACGTTGGGCCTGACGATGTGGATCTACTCCAGCCATTTCTTTCAGATTGTATGGAGCCAGAATAGCGAGATAACATTCAAATTCCTGCATTGCCTGTAAAAAAAATGGATCTCCCTTTTCAAGTAATCGTTCAGGTGCTTCATCAAGCAAAATTCTACCTTGACCTTCTATTGCCAGATCCAAAAACACCATTGCTCCAGCACGTGTAGCATGGCGATAAACTTCTTTGACGAGGGGTTCAGCAGCAGTAGTCGTCCTAATCAACAATCGATCACCTTCCTTTACTTCCAAACAATACTGGACAAGGAGGTGGGCATATTTTTCGAGCATATCCATTGAACAAACATAAGGAAGTGCGAACAAAGAACGACAGGTGACTTCCAATCAAACGAGGATCAGCCTTCAATGCCAAGGATCATCATAAGTTCAAGCATCTTGGCTCACCAATGCTTGACCTGATATGGGTAACGAATACGATAAATCTCTTTAATTTCCTTTGCCAATCTTTCGCGAAGTTCATTGATTCCCTCCCCTGTAGTTGCTGAAACCAATGCGATACGATCACCATGCTGACTGATTAGTGACTGGAGCAACTCAGATTCGATTTCATCCTTAGTTTCTTCCTCCAAACGCTCATCGAAATAAGTATCACGATATGCATCCAGTTTATTGAATACATAGTAGATATCCTTTTCTCCAACCTTCAATTCATTCAGAGTTTGGGTAACGGTTTTCAGTTGATCTTCATATTGGGGATGAGCAATATCGATGACATGGATCAGCAAATCGCTCTCGCGTACCTCATCCAGGGTTGACTTGAAACTCTCCACCAGATGGTGAGGCAATTTTCGAATAAAGCCGACTGTATCTGACAAGAGAAATGGCATAGCATCCCAAACAACCTTTCGTACGGTCGTATCCAATGTCGCGAACAACTTATTCTCAGCAAAGACCTCTGATTTACTCAACAGATTCATCAACGTTGACTTGCCGACATTGGTGTACCCTACCAGCGCAACACGCACCATTGCACCTCTATTCTTGCGTTGAGTCTGGTTTTGCCGCTCAATTTTTTCAAGATCCTTCTTAAGAAGAGAAATCTTATCCCTGACGATCCGGCGATCCGTCTCGATCTCCTTTTCTCCAGGTCCACGCATCCCGATACCTCCTCGTTGTCTCTCCAAGTGGGTCCACAGTCCACGCAGTCGGGGCAACAGGTATTGCATTTGGGCCAACTCCACTTGTGTTTTAGCCTGTGCGGTTTGCGCCCGGTTTGCAAAAATGTCCAGGATTAGTGTGCTTCGATCAACAATTTTTACTTTCAGAGCCGTTTCAAGTAAGTTGACCTGCTTCCCAGTCAGATCGTCATCGAATATGACTAGATCGATTTCTTTAAGTTCAACATATTCAGCTATTTCTTCAAGCTTCCCTTTGCCGATGAAGGTCCGGCTGTCGGGCTGAGGAAGCTTTTGAGTGTATCGACGCATTGTTGTCGCACCAGCTGTATCTGCCAGGAATTCCAATTCGTCCAAATATTC
The DNA here is from genome assembly GCA_024642625.1 of Lewinellaceae bacterium. Taxonomy (GTDB): domain Bacteria; phylum Bacteroidota; class Bacteroidia; order Chitinophagales; family Saprospiraceae; genus JAGNXB01. Next base: position 6,530 of record JAHEAU010000003.1, on the reverse strand, counting down.
ATTAACCTGAGCTTCTGATTGCATGGATGTAATCACGCCGACCAGGACGGCCTTCTCCCGTTCCAGAGAAGCGAGACCCTTGGTCGTCGCGCCCACATTCCATCCTGTACCTGACATCATATGATCTATTTCTGTTTTCGTAACCAAAGGGAAGGATTTTCACGATTCTTTCCTTTCCAGATTTCAAAATGGATTTCAGCTGTACCACTGATAGGGTTCTGTGCTGCAGAACCCACAACGGTACCTGCTTCAACTTTGTCGCCCTTTTTACCGATCACTGTTTCCATGTTGGAGTACACGGAATAATATTGGCCATGGCGAATAATCATTGTATTGGCATACCCCGGCACCCACTGGATGCCACTGATGACGCCTGAAAAAACTGCCATAACTTGAGCACCATCAACTGTTCGAAAGTCAATACCTGTATTATTAATTCGAACACGAGGCAGGCTCGAATGTTGTTGTGGCCCAAAAGGTCGAACAATAGCTCCTTTAGCCACAGGCCAACCCAGGTTCCCTTTTTGTCGAGTAAAATCTCCTGATAATTTGACAGCTTCCGGAGCATCTATCGCTTCTTTTTTGGCCGATTTAGCAGGTGATGATGTCGTTCGTTTCTTTTCACTAGCCTTCGCTCTTGCCTTAGCCTCTTCAGCAGCAATCTCCTTTCTTATCAAATCCGCAATGGCCTCCTCCAATTTCAATCGCTCACTTAACATCTTGTCATGCTGTTCCTGAAGGGACTTTTGATCACTCTGAAGCTTGTTCAATAAATTATTTCGTTCCTGACTTTCGAGAAGGACCTGTTTCTTTTGATTTGATTCCAGCCTAAGCAATTCATTCAATTCATCCTTATGGGATTGCTGTTCTTTACGAATTTTAACCACCTGACGTTCTTCATCACGGTAAGTTCGCGCCGCCTCACGGCATCGCAAAGCCAACCTGTCGAAAAGAAACATCCTGTGGAAGGCGACATTCCAATAGGGCGATGCCAACAAATACAAGATGGGGGATATCTCGGATAACCTGTAGTACAACCGATACCGAGCTAATCGTCTGTATGTCCTCAAAGCAGTATTCTTTGCCTGATTTGATCGGCTGGCATCTTCATCAAGTTGAACCAGCTCGTTGTCCACAGTCTTCAACTCAAGGGCGATCAAAGTAATTGCCTTCTCCCGTCCAGCTACCTGTTCTTCCAGGAGCAACAATTCATCCAGTGTTTGTTTTTCCTGGCTTCGGACATTGGCCAGTGCTTTACCCGTCAATTGGATTTCCCTGAGCAGATCTTCCCGTTTTTCCTTCAATTGTTTACTAGTTTGGCCAAATAAGCCACCACTCAGCAAAATGAGAAGACAAACACTACTGACGCGCATACCGCTCAGGAATGTCAAATGGGAATTGAAGGGGGCCGGCGAGATCAGGATCATTGACTTGAATACGTAAAAATAAGCGGGACTTTTCATCTGACCGCATATCCCAAGATCGTTCACCTGGCACCGGCAGGGTGTTCGGGCCATTATTTACGATTTGAGCGCCTTCGGCAGACAAGCCAGTTGTCAAATCGCGATAAAGACATGCAGATGGAATCAAATCAGGCTCGGCAAGAATTGCTGTTAATTGAATCATCCCTTCTTTACCCATAACCTCTACTCCCTCATTTGTCGTTTTGACCAATTGAAGGGACTCGGTTACGAGTGGCAACCATCCGAGTACGGTCCTTTGTAAGGTGGAAAGGGAAGCAGGATATCCCGTTTTATCACTAATTGCCTTCCAGGAATACACATCAACTTTTCGCTCAAATCTATTCAACACAACCATGGAGTCTTGATCTGCCTGGATCCGGGCCACTTCCATGCCCATAAATCGAACAACAGCCCATAGCAAACTATCCTTTTGCATTCGTAAGGTGTATTGACCTGAGCCAGTAAACATGGACGACTTCATATCGATCTGCCCTGTGCAAGAGAACCACTCCCAGGCATAGGGTCCCTGGTTCAGATAAGACCGAAGGTCAGTTCGTTCGACACGTTCAAGCAGAGGTGCAGCTTTCGGATGGCAAGCCTGGATCAATCCGATCAATAGCAGAACCAGGAAAAGGAATTGATTCAGGTTATTCCTCATATCGATGATTCTCAATTTTACGAGAAAGTGAAGGTGATGTGCAGCCGAGTTCTCTGGCTCGCTTCCAATTAAAAAGGGCGAGATCTGCCTTTCCAGAAACCGAATAGCAATCCCCTAAAAGTTCAACCCAATCGGGGTGGGGATAAGCCAAACGACCAATGAGCGGCTCCAATAAATTTGTTGCCCGGACAAAGTCATTTTGAAGAAAGGCACACGAAGCCAGCGCAACGGACACGATACTCAATTGAGATGCGCCCTGATTTGCAATCTCTGCATCCATGCAGCGAGCTTTTAGATCGGATTGACTAAGACTTCTATATGCCAGTGCTTCAGGTCCGTTATTATTCAAAGATAAAGCCTGGTCATATGCCTGGAGAGCGGCATCCATTTGTCCTGCCTTGGCATGAGAACGGCCTTCCAGAATAGCCAGATGATAGAGCAGATAACCATCTTTTCTGGCCATCAATCGTGCTAAATTGATTTCGTCAAGTGCCTCTTTGGTATGTCCAGTCTCAAGCAAGCCTTCAGCAAGAAAAAAGTGGATTCGTCCCTGATTTGGGAAAACATCCAAAGCTTGTTCTGCATACCGAACTTGGTCCCTAAACTTGTTGGATGCACTTGTGGCTTGTAAAAGTTGATCCCAAATCACAACTATTGTCCGTTCACGTTCCAATGCAAGTTGGTATGCGGCAATAGCCTTGGTATAATCGCCCCGATAAAATGCAAGATCGCCCTGGATACTGGCTACTTTGGCCTGCTCAGGATGCGTTTGATCAAGGATGATTGCAAGTGAATCAAGTGCACTTCCCAACTCCGGGTCACGGCTGTCTGCAAACGCCTGGATATGCGGGATGATCGCAACAATTTTATCATCCAGATTCGCCTGCTTGTCCTGGAAAATGAGCGATAACGAAGCCAATGGACCAGAAGCGCTTTGAGAATTCTCAAGCCGAACCAAAGCCAACTGAGCTTCTGATTCACCTGGATGCTTGGCAAGTATCCTGGAATAAACCGACTTCGCCAGGTTAACCGCGCCATTCTCTTCATAAAAGTCAGCCAGTGTGTACATCACGCCGAGATTCCAAGGCTGGTTGTCCATCACATGCTCGAGAACAGCTGCAGCTTCCTCCATTTTTCCGATCCCTCGGAGAAGCATATATTTTTTTTGGGAATTCTCTTCCTGGAAACCCAATTCTTTCTCGTGCAAGTCAAAAACCTGAATGGCACTTTTGGCATCACCCGCCTTCACCAAATAGAAAGCCCATTGCTGATAATAATAGGATTCCTTTGGATTAGTGGCAACAAGCTTTTTGTACACAAGTGCTGCGTCTGTATATTTTCCGGTATGTTCCAAAATATCTGCTTCTAGAATCGCATACCATATGTTTGTGGGTTGGATTTTCTTTGCATTTCGTATTTCTGTCAAGGCACTGGCATAATCTTCCCTGGCCATGAGCAGTTGAGCGAGCGCATAACCGACTGCGTGATTTTCAGGTTGTTTGCGCAAAAGGTCTCGATAAAGACTTTCCGCTTTATCCAGATTCCCAAGGATCAACTCCCGATTGGCGTCAATAAATGCAGATTGAGTCTCCAATTCTTTCTCTGGAATGCGCGCATTCTGAGCAGTCGATAATCCAATGACCATGAATTGGATTGTAATAAAAAGTGAAATACGAGTCAGGAAATGAATCATTTGTGTAGACATAGAGAAACACCCGATGAGTAGAAAAAGATAACGTCACGGATGAAAAATTCGTACCAAAGGTGGTAAAACTGGTTCATTCAACTACGGAAACCTTGAGCATATTTGTTGTGAAACGGGCATGCAAAGGCATACTGGCAGTATTGATAATCACATCACCTTCTTTCACGCGGCCATTCTCCTTGAGTATGGCCATTGAATCGTTGATGGTTTCGTCAGTGGTAGTAAACTTGTCATAATAGTAACAGTGGACTCCCCAAACAAGGTTGAGGGTCGCCAGCATCATGGCTTGCTCGGAAAAGATATAAATCTTGCATGCCGGTCGATAGCTGGATACTTTGAATGCGGTATATCCTGACGTTGTCATGCCGACAATAGCCTTGGCCCCGACTTCTTCTGCCAGTTTGGCGGCGTTAAAACAAACTGCATCCGAAAGAAAGGTGGAAGACTTTGGTGAGGGAAAGGGTCTTCTGCCCTGGATGCTGTATCGTTTTTCAACTTCAGTAATAATGGCGTTCATGGCATTGATCACCTTGGTCGGGTGCATTCCAACGGCTGTTTCTCCGCTTAACATGAGTGCATCGGCTCCATCGAGGACGGCATTGGCTACATCAGTGATTTCTGCCCTTGTTGGAGTTGGATTGGTGATCATACTTTCCATCATTTGGGTGGCGACGATAACTGGTCTGGCCCATTGAATGCAAAGATTGATAATGTCTTTCTGCATAATCGGCAATCGTTCCATCGGCACCTCAACGGCAAGATCACCCCTGGCAATCATGATCCCATTACTCTGGCGGATAATCTGGTCAATTTCCTTGATCGCCTCAGGTTTTTCAATCTTGGCAATAATCTTTGCCGGATGATTTTGGGCTTCAATTCGTTCTCTCAGGTCAATTAGATCCTCAGGTGATCGGACAAAAGACAAGGCGATCCAGTTGACTGGTTTTGTCAGGATAAACTCCAGGTCAGATTTGTCTTTCATCGTCAGGCTTGGCAGTGTGACGACAGTATCAGGCAGATTGACGCCTTTGTTTGATTTCAGAGTGCCCCCAAATAGGACCTTTAGTTTAACCTGATCAACGCCATTCGTCTCCTGGACTTCCAGAACAATTTTACCATCATCGACAAGGACTCGTTCACCAGGAATGACATCTTTTGCAAAGCCTTCATAGCTCATATAAATCCGGTTCTTGTCACCCACACATTCCTCTTGAATAAAGGTCAGTACATCACCGGGAGCAATAGGCAAACCCTCTCCTTTCATCAATCCGACCCGTAATTTGGGCCCTTGGAGGTCGGCCAAAATACCAACATGTGTTTTACATTCCTGATTTATTTTCAGGATATGGCTAATCACTTGATCATGATCTTCATGCGTTCCATGGGAGAAGTTCAATCGAAATAAATTGACACCCGCTTGAACCAACTCCTTAAGGGCGTCGTATGAATTCGAAGCTGGTCCAACAGTGGCAACGATCTTGGTGAATTGTTTATCAACGATTTGCATGTCAATGGTTGGTTGTTGCAAGACAATGAACGGCCAAAGATACAACCGTGATCAAGATGAAACTGATCCATCTCAGCGAGGTTGAAGAACAGAAGATTTCAAATTTTTATCTGGAAAAAAGAACTAATCAGCGAAAGATATGGTTGACTGATCGCCTGAAACCATCATTTGCTATAAAGCCCGATTGGAATAAATAATTCGAAATACTTTGGGAATCGGGGTGCTTTTGGTTTCTTTGCACAACTTTTCTAATCACTTAAAAGACTGACCATGTCTAACGTTGCTGAACGTGTAAAGAATATCATCGTGGAGAAACTGGGTGTCGATGATTCCCAAGTGACCCCTGAGGCCAGCTTCACAAATGACCTTGGCGCGGATTCTCTCGATACGGTAGAACTCATCATGGAGTTTGAAAAGGAGTTTGACATCTCCATTCCAGATGAAGAAGCCGAAAACATCCAAACTGTCGGACAAGCCGTAAGCTATCTCGAGAAAAATCTTGAGGCCTAAACCGTTGGGCATCTCTTTATGAGAGTTGCCTTGTATTGGAACGCGACCTGACGTCCGATCCGGTACCGAACCACAAATCGGCGGACTACGTTTGATTTGTGGTTTTTTTTATTTAAAAACAGCGATCTCATATGAGAAGAGTGGTTATTACCGGCATCGGAGCCGTCACACCAATTGGTAATTCTGTTTCTGCATTTCATGAAGGCTTACAGGCCGGCAAAAGTGGAGCGAATGCAATTACCCATTTTGATGCATCATTGTTCAAGACCCACTTTGCATGTGAATTGAAGGATTTCGATCCAGAAGTTTGCATGGATCGCAAGGAAGCTCGTCGCATGGACCTGTTTTGTCAATATGCCATGGTGGCTGTGGATGAGGCTATGCGCGATTCCGGGCTGGATCTGGAAAAAATCAATAAAGACAGGGCTGGTGTCATATGGGCATCCGGTATTGGCGGTTTGGTTTCCCTGGAGCAAGAAATCGAGACATTTTCCAAAGGATCCGGAACGCCTCGATTTAGTCCATTCCTCATTCCAAGAATGATCACGGATATTGCAGCGGGACACATTTCTATACAATATGGCTTCCGTGGGGTCAATTATGCAACTGTTTCTGCATGCGCATCATCAAATCACGCCATGATTAACGCTATGGACTACATCCGGATGGGGCGTGCCGACATCATCA
>JAHEAU010000124.1 GCA_024642625.1 Lewinellaceae bacterium | reverse complement strand
GAGGCGGAAGCATATGATGGACCGAGTTTGATCCTGGCATATAGTCACTGCATTGCCCATGGCATCGATATGACCAAGGGGCTCACGCAACAGGACCTAGCCGTGAAGAGTGGGTATTGGCCGCTACTTCGATATCACCCAGATCTTCGGAAGGCCGGGCATCGACCATTTGTTCTGGATTCACCGCGTCCAACAATTAAACTCAAAGACTATGCTTACAATGAATTGCGATATAAAATTCTGACACGTACCAATCCGCCTGAAGCGGAACGACTGATGACACTCGCCCAGGAAATCGCCGACCTCCGTTGGCGGACCTACGAAGAAATGGCTGGGTTTAATGCATCGTCGTTCGCCCCTGTAGGATAAAACTTAACTCATAACCTCATAACCTCCACAAATGGATCTCCGCACGACTTATATGGGCCTCGAACTCTCCTCGCCGATCGTTGTATCGGCCTGCCCACTTTCTGAAAATCTGGAGAATATCCTGCATATGGAAGATGCCGGAGCTGGGGCAGTCGTCCTCTTCTCTTTATTTGAGGAGCAGATTCGAAGAGAGGATGCACTCATGGATACTGTGCTTGAAAACACGACTAACATGCATCCGGAAGCCTCGGGATATTTTCCAGATTTTGATGATTATCATGTCGGCTCAGAAGCCTATCTCGATCTTATTCGACAAGCGAAATCCAGGGTTGACATTCCGATTATCGGGAGTCTCAATGGTATCAGTAGCCAGGGATGGATCGACTATGCCCGACAGATGGAGGAGGCTGGTGCGGATGGCATTGAAATGAATATTTTCTTCATTCCCGCCGATGTCGGAATTAACGCTTTGGATGTGGAGAGCCGCTATTTGGACATTGTCCGTATCGTTAAAAAAACAGTTTCTATTCCGGTCGCTGTTAAGCTGAATCCGTACTTCAGTGCTATGGGTACGATGGCTGCCGATCTTCGGGATGCTGGAGCGGATGCATTGGTGCTTTTCAACAGGTTTTATCAGCCAGACATTGATATCGAACGACTTCGTCTGGTTTCTGATCTGCAGTATTCTGTTGCCAATGAGATCCGTTTGCCACTCTTATGGATTGCAATACTACATGGACGAGTGCCTGTCTCCCTCGCTGCAACGACAGGTGTGCAAACCGCTGATGAAGTTGTTAAGTATTTACTCGCTGGTGCGGATATAACCATGACCGCTTCCTCTTTATACAAACATGGTATTGATTATCTAGATACGATGAACAAGGATCTTGCCCTGTGGATGGAGCGGCACCAATTTGCAAACATCGATGCATTTAAGGGCGTCATGAGCCAAAAGAATATCGCTGATCCAACGGCCTATGAACGGGCGAATTATATCAAGATATTGGAAGGGCAGAAATAAGGTGGAAGTCGGAAAGCGGAAATTGGAAGGCGGAAATCGGAAATCAAGGGTGTTAGGTATTGGGTGTTGGGCGTTGGGGCCTCCAAACAAATGCCGACTTCAATGGAAAGAGGGTTACTGCCCCGAAGCCTCGGGGGCAGTCAGGATTTCGGGGGTTGCTTTCACGCTGAGGCGGGAAGAATAAGTGATAAGGTTGTATTGGGTAATGGATCCCGAAATTGGTGGCATGCATAAATGGATCGTATAAGGAACGCTTTTGCGTCATTCCAAACAGATGGCTGAATATTTAATGTGAGGACAGCATTTAATATTATTGTTGAAGTCAATAGCCCCCGGTTTTAACCGGGGGGATTTAATGGTAAGATGATTGGGCTTTAGCCCATTCAGGAAGATGAAATAAGGAATAACACAGTAGTGGCAGAGGACCGAAATGAATAGTCAATAGCCCCTGGCTTTAGCCGGGGGGATTTAATGTTAAGATGATTGGGCTTTAGCCCCATATTCAGGGATAGGTCACCAATTACCCATCGCCTTTTACCTATCACCATTGCTTACTGGACAGGCAGGTATTACTAGCCCTAACGAAAAGAGAATTGTCTCTTTAGAATTTCTGATTTGACTTAATCCAGAATAAGCACTTGCGCCCCCGCCTCTGTTCTCGCCCGATGAGGTTGACGATCATCACCAATGACATACATCATACCCGTCTCTAGAATCATGGATTCGCCATCCTCTATTTCCAGGATCAACGTGCCGTCCAGGACTTGAACAACATGACCCTTGACGCACCAGTGGTCACCAAGAAAACCGGCTGAATAATTGACCATCCGAATCCGTAAATCTCCAATGTTGAGCATTTTGATTACAGCTTGTCCGGAAGTTCCTGGACTTGTTTCAGAAGGCAAATTGGACCAATTTATTGCCAAGGGTTCTGCGAGATCAATGTTCATGTTGTAGAGATTTAGGAAATGGCTGAATCAATGTGGTTAGCTCAATCTGGTGACCATCTGGGTCCTGAACATATATGGAATGGAAATAGACATGGTCCTGGATAGTGAACGGGATCCCGAGGCGTTCAAAATGGGATTGAGCGCGCGTAAAATTGTCTACATCGACCCGAAAGGCAATATGATCGATGCGGACCGGAAGCGATGTTTGCATCCCGACTTCCTTCTTGAATATCGGTGGAAAGATGGCGATCCCCTGTTCACCTGACATCATCATGATCGGATAGGGGTGCCATTCGGGAATCGAAACCCGTGATAAACCCAAAACATCCAGATACCATTGTGCACTCTTTTCAGGGTCTGATGTCCTTATGGCCACATGGTCGAGGTGCTGGAGGGAGAACATGCCAGGAAATGTGTAGTGATTGTGTTAGTCGATCAGCATGATCAAACCGGAATATTGATTCGAAGGTCCAATGTTCAACGATATCTGATATGGTCCTGCAGGAAGTTCGTCCCGAAAGACCCGGATGCTGTCTGTACCGCTGGCAGTTCTGCAAGGGAACAAATGTCCATTCATATCACTCAATATGCACTCTACGATCCGGGAATGTATTCCGGGCATCCGAATCAAAAAGGATTCCCTGGCTGGATTGGGAAAGATATCAATCTTGGATACCATTTCTGGATGAATAAAAGTGACAGGTATGAATTCAAAAGCCCCGATATCAATACCCGCACCTTGTGGGCGTTTTGTTCCTTCAATATCAATGAAAGGTGCTCCGTTTTCATCCCCGGCATCTATGGCAGTACTTCCAACATGTAAATGAAAGTCAAATCCTGCTGGATTTGTAAACTGGTAAGTATACGCCGCTTGTGTGCCCAGCTTCAGATTATGACTTTCCAGACCTTCGACATTTAGCGTATTGCTGATGTTGTTTTTTACCTCACACCCTGTACTTGGGGTTCCATCCTTATTGTCTGTGATCAATATCCAGGAAGGACCTGGAGTGACATCTGGAGTCGGGTCGATAACAGTGTTATTTATCACTCGACAATTCACTGCACCATAAAGGGAAATGCCATGCCAATGGTTGACGGAAATGACATTATTCTCAATGACCCAATCTGTGAATGGACCATCAAAACAGCCAATGCCCTGCAATGGGCCGAGTAGTGGTTGGTTTGGATCGTCATAATTGAGAATTGTATTTCCTCGGATGATCACATCTTGAACATCATATGTTCCAAGGTTGAAGGACTGTATACCATCATCATGATTGTCGTCGATATCAAAACAGTTTTTTATCAGATTACCTTCAATCAATTGGTGTGCGCCCAGGGCACGCATACCATCTCCGGCAAAATTGATGACTTGATTATTTCGGGCGATCAGACTATCGCCCACCAGGCTGATGCCCATATAGATATTGGTGACCAGGCAGTTTTCTACACGTACATGGTCTCCACTGATAATGATGCCATTGGTGACCCGACCCAGCCATTCGTCCAATGTCCACTCCCAGCTGTCTTCGCCACTGTAGAGGGTGCAATTCACGATCTCGATATGATCCGCAGGTCCCCGCCAGCCGTGTGACTCGACAAAGAGGAGATGACTGTCGGTGTAATACCCATAAGGCTCTGAACTGATCGTTACCCCTTCAACCCGCCAGAATGCAGACGACCGAAAATGCAAGGTGGCCAGGACAGGTTGGTGATTCGGAGCAGCCCTGATGGTGATATATCCTGCATTCACATGCCGGTCAATTTCTATTTCCCCATGAAGACCATCCAGCAGCATGAGCGTATCTCCGGCTTGCACAGGAGCTCCTGCATTTTTGGGGATCAGTTTACTTGTCAATGCATCATAGGGCAGGGGAGAATATTCCTGCGTTTGTATGAGGTTGGCATCGATCACTTCTTTTAACGATGGCCAGGGAGCGGCTGATGTACCGGGGTTGCTCAGGTTGCCATTGACCGGGTCCAGATAGAATGTGGCGGCACTGCCTTGAAGAGAAAAGGACAGGGTGAACAGGAGGACAAGCCAGGTTCGCATCGGGGTTTTCTTTTCTGTTAGGATATAAAGTTAACCAAACTGCTGCCTGGAGGGTTGCTACGGTTGGATGTGCACTGTGCCGACGTTGAAAAGGCATAGGGCGTGCATTCGCTTGTGATCACTTCCTCACATTTTGCGATAATTTTATATCCATTATTCAACGCAGATCAAGCTTTACATCTTCACCCAACGCACTACGTTCTGCTGTCCGTTCGCTTCCATTGAGATGAAATAAAATCCTGCTGGAATGAGTCCGAGATCGATCAGCGGAATTCGGTTTTCGCCTGGATGAATTTGTTTTTCAACAAAAGAGATCACTCCTGAAATATTGGATAAACGCAAAGTCACCGTTAGTTCTTTTTCCGAATAAATGATTAGCGTTGATTCTCCGGTGGACGGATTGGGAGAGACGGCAATGTCAAGAAAAATCTTTCCGACATCCTCTGTCGCCACCGGTTGCGTTGAAACCTCAATCCGCACCTTGCGAATATCTTCCCTGAAAACCTGAACCTGTGGAATGATAGTCAAATCGCTGGCCTGTATGGTGGCCGTACCGTTTTGTAGCACTTGATTCGTGAAAAAATCGGTGACCCGCCAGTAAACCAAAGTGCCGGTTGTGGGTTTGAATTGCTTCGGTTTTCTTATGGCCAGGTCGGCAGTAAGAAAGTCATGCGGGCAGTTTTCGCTGTCAAAAACAGCATTCGATTCGAGCCAGGCTGTTGTTTGCCAACTTGCGTTGTTTTCCTGGATGTTTTCCCAGCGGTGGTAGCCGCCCCAGGTGCCCCAGTTGTCGCCGTCGCCGTTGTTGATACCGATGATGCCGAAGCCGGGGTCGTTGTTTTTAGCATCGAGGCGGTGGTTGAAAAATGCAGGATAAGATTCATCCGACCGAGCAAATTCTTGAAAAGCGAGGTCGTCGAGGCTTGTTTGTTGGTCGGGCGTTTCGCCATGTATCCAGTGCATTCCGAGTACGGGATAGGTGTGCATTCGTTCGTCCCAACTGATTTGCGCCCCGGTGCCGAGGCTGTCGGCAAGGCGGTATTGCGCCACCAAATCTGGCGACCAATACATCCGTTCGTTCGTGTCGTTTTTGCCTGCCCATGTGCGGAAGAGCGGGAAATCACGTGCCGGCGAGGTCGGTGTGGTGAGGTCGAACACCTCGTTCACGCGCACCACGTCGGTCGGCGAGCGGCGCAAATTAGTGGGCAAATTTTCCAAAATCGACCCCAAAATCGCCTCGCTTGTGGGGTCGGTGCCGCTTCGATAACCGTTGTTGAATGCGCAAACAGTCGAGAAACGATCTGGGAAAGCCTTCCCCAATGCCGACGCGCCAGCTGAACCCATGCTGTATCCCTGCAAAGCGACGCGATAAGGATCTATAGGAAAGTGGGCGAGCAACCACTCATTTATCCAAAGAATGCGGCGTTGGGTGTAGTTGATGATGGTATCGCCGGAGCCAGCATTGAAATTTTGGTCGAAGGGGTTGTGCGATTTCGACCAGCCGAACCACAGGCTTCTCCCTGAAGTGAATACCGTGTCGCCCGTTTCGGTGATGGTTTTCACCGCAAAATCGTCGTTATGCGACACCGAAATACCCTGTATGGGCTCGACGTTGATGTGCCTGGCCCGGTCTGGGAGGAACTGTCGAGCCACCATGCCGCCACCATGGAACCAATGCGTCATGGGAATTTTTTTACCTCCGGTGGTGTCGAGTGCCAGGGATTGGCTGAGGATGAACATAGAAGGCATCCCGTTTTTGGCCGCGTTGGCCATCACCGGGAAGTCGGGCCTCCCGGCGTTTTCGTCTTGCCGACCCAACGCCCACATTGCAAACCACGCCGTTTTGTGGCCGGTTAGCAGCGTAGCAGTATGTTGAAGGTGACAATTCACAGGCTGGGTGACAGGGTTGTAGTTGGATTGTACGGCATTGTCCGTGATGTTCACACCTGCGGCGACAGCAGTATTTCCCCACGCAACCACGGCATAAAACGCCGATGATGAGTTCGTTACGGTCTCCACGAACAAGCCTTCACCCGGTGCCAGTTGATAGGTTGTGCCATCGGGTTTCGGGATTCGGTAGGTGAAAGTCGTGTCACCCATTTGTTCCCAAAACGTGCCCGGCAGGTACTCAAAATGGAACAGCCGACCAATGATTGTGGCTTGCGAGATGTTGGAGAAGGCCGTCGTTTTTTTATAGATGCCGAACGTTTCGGGCAGTGGCTGCTCGGCCTGCCAGACAACCCAAACTTGCCCTTGCGCATACCACGCCCGTACATTTGTTTGGGCAAAAAGGGAGCTGGTTAGTGCCAGAAAGATGACAGAACCTAAGAATTTTATCATGTTGAAAATTAATAATATTGGGTAATTTGATTTTAGATAACGGTTAGTATATGAAAAGCAGGCGATTACGAAGTACGAAACTTTCGGTTAAGCACGAATTTTGCTACGAGCCAAAAACTTTGATTTTATTGCTATTTCGCCTATTTTTTATATACATTGTTAGCAAACGTATTTATTTCTTATCCATTTTTTCGGTTCTTTCGATATGCTTTTTTACATCCCAAGTCACATTCCAACGGCTTAAATAATCTGCAATTGGTCCAAGTCCAACTTCAGCTCTTCTTTTATCAACATTTTTTGGGTCAATTAATGGCGAAACAAAATATTCCCCAGTTTCTTGGTCTCGACCAATTTGACTACCATAAATTTGTTTACCACCTTTTCTTAGAGCAACCCTGTCTTCCAATAGAGCCAAGCTACTTGAATTAGCTTTTCCGTTTTTCACAGCATCACGCATCATTGGCAAATACTTTTCTTGAACTTCTAATGGTGAATGTTGAATTACAAGAAATAATGTTGAATTTCCTTGGTTTCCTATTACGTTTGAACCTAACCAGCCTTTTTCGTCAAGTATTTTTTGGATTTTAATCAGATTTATTGAGTCCTTTTCTTTTATTACTTCCCAATGCTTTTTCATTTCATCAGATTCACGCCCATATTTGCCTTCAATTTCTCCAATTTGTCTTCGATAAGTTTGGTCTTCTTGATAAATTGTATCGAGCATTGCAACAAGAGGTTTGTCTAAATCTTTCTCTGCTTCGTCTTTATTAGCTTTTACTATTTTTATTAGTTTATCCCATTGTTCACTTTTATGAAGTGAGTTTAAATCTGAATCAGTCGTAATGTGATTATAGTTATTATACTTTATTCTCGGGTGTTCTGCCGAATATAGTAAATGATAAAAGGCTTTTTCAGAATCTCCTGCTAACGCAAAAGTGCAAGCTGCGTTATATCTGTCATTTGGATATGCTTTTCCGTCATTTGAGTCAAACGCATTTTGATATTCGATTGCTGAACTATTATAGTCCTTTGCATTATATAATGAATCCGCTTTTTTTACAAATTCAACATATTTATCCATATTTTGTGCATTCGTAAAATTGATAAATAGTATTCCTAATATTGCTACTAAAATAAATTTCTTCATAATCTTGGTTTTATATGTTTGCTAACTCTCTTATATCCGCTACATAACTCTATCAATCTTTAACTTTTTCCCATGTGCGGCTTTCTAAATATAGGTGATCCAAAGGACTTTTGATAGAGTCTAATGTCTTGGTTGTAACATGGGTATATATTAGGGTCGACTTGATGTCCTTGTGACCCAGAAGTTCCTGAATGAATCGGACATCCGTTCCGTTGTCCAACAGGTGGGTCGCAAACCAATGATGGAGGACATGAGGGGTAACCTGTTTGTTTATCCCCGCTTTGTTCGCATTCATGTTGATGATCTTCTGTATAAATGAACCATGTCCCTCGAAATATACAAAACGTTTGATGTATATGAAGTGGTAATTTTATTTTTTAACATAGTGGCGATGTCAATGTGAGCTGTCCACCATATATACCTATCGTGGGCCGCCTGTGTCTTTATTTTATATTATCAGGGCAGCAGGTACCCCATATAGATCCGGGATTTTAGATTTATTGAGCCCCTTATCTGACAGTCGATGCATGCTATTGCTACCCCAGTCAACTCCACAGCGAATAATTCACCAACAGATTCTTGCCTTCGGTCCAGTGGATCCAGTCATTGGCATCACCGGCATCAAAATAAAATCCGTCACCGGCGGTAACAGCACAGGGAAGGACTTCAGTTTCATCCGGTTTCAGTCCGATATCGACAAATTATGATCGGAAGTTGATTCCAGCCTCGCGTGTTACGTGAATGACTTCGCACATAGCTCCATCACAGAATTCAATTCTATTTGTGACAAGAATAATTTTCGCTTTTTCGCCTGTTTTTTTAAGATGCTCAATGACTTGTAAGGCTAAAAATGACATCGGTGTTTTACCAGGAGGCTTCAGGCTGTGTACCGCCTCACGAGAGGAATCTTCAGTAATAGCGGGCAATATATAAGAAAGTGATAACAGGAGCAGGAGGGAATATCGCTTCAGCTGGAGTTTCGTAATAAGATATCCAACCCGAAGGAACACGCCTAATTCCAGAAAATCACGAAAAAGTTTTTGAACAAGATCTGGAGTGTATTAGCCCCCTCAGTGGGTCATCATTCTACGATCAATGTGGCGGAAAAAGACCCATTGGACAGGATCCAATATCCAGGATGAAGAGAAGCCACATCCAACATGATTTCATCATCTGACCAGGTCATGGGTAATGGAAGAGATCTGCCCAAAAGGTCGATAGCCGTCCAAACCGATAAAGGTGGAAACACTCCACTTAAGGTGACTGAAGTTGATGCCGGATTGGGCCATGCAAGTAGATCAACTTGCTCTGGGGTTTGATCATGAATCGCGACTATTTTTCCTTCACCCAAATGCATGCCTCCAGCGACAGTTCCTGCCAGAAATTGATCTTTCCCCGCTTGAGCCAGACAAGTCACCCGCGTATCGGCCAATACATTCTGGGTGAGTGCCCAGGTTTGACCTCCATCTTGTGTTAGATAAACACCTTGATCGCTAGTAGCAAGAATAGTTTGGCTATCCAGAACCAGTATTTTTCCAATTGGGTAAGGAGGTGAAAAAGGAAGTGCGGTCCAAAGATTAATTGATGGATCACAGACAAATACTCCTTGATTGCAACTCAAAAATACGAGTTCACCGTCAGGACTGGCTTGTAAGTCATTCGGGGTATAAAACATGGGGAGGCCATTGTGAAATGGTTGCCAGTTCGCAACGGTATCCATTATTGTCGTTATAAAAATTCCATTACCTGTTTCAACCATCAGTTTTTGTCCGAAACCGGGTTGATCAATGAAAGCAAATTTGAAAGCACCCGTTTTTTCAGGTATTCCCTGACTGAAGTCTTGCCAGGTATTTCCAAAGTCGGATGAGGAATAAAAAACAATGTTATTAGTTATATGACTGGTAGCTGTAAAGAGTCTGTCTGTTTGGTTTGTCGCTACATCAGAAATGAATTTATTTTTTAAAACGTTCTCCCAGGAGTTTCCACCATCTTCAGACCGAAAAATTCCAGAATTATCGGCCAATGAATAAAGAAATGGCTCCATTTCAACGAAGCCAGTTATGTAACTGCTTTCCAGCCCTGATTTAGTTTGAGTCCACGTCTGGCCAAAGTCGGCAGACTGAAATATGTAGTCACTTGTAGCTGCTAATATTGTCTCTTCAGTTGGGTCAAAATAAAGTGAATTTACGGTTGTCGCAGATATGCCAATATGTTCCCACTGAATATTTTCAGGGTCACTTGCGCGATATAGCCCTTCTTTATCTGTGCCAGAAATATAGATTTCTCCCTGGCCGCCAGTTACAGAAACAAATTGACATTGTTCAGGTAAGCCAGCACTTTCGACTTCTTTCCATTGGAGTCCATCAACTGTTGATTTATATAAACCAGAGAATCCACA
>JAHEAU010000123.1 GCA_024642625.1 Lewinellaceae bacterium | reverse complement strand
GTTAGTCTGGCTACATTTATTTTCTATTCTGTTGACGGTGAGTTGCTTCGTACTGACAATAATATTCTCCTGAAGCTGGCCTTATTTGCGCCAGCTGTGGTAGCCGGGATTTGGGGTGCCACCTTGTCTTCTGCATTGGGTGGCATTTTGGGTGGTCCACGGATTCTTCAGGCTATGTCAGTGGACAAAATCACACCCCGTCTGTTTGCAAAGGGAGTCGGTAAAGGGAATGACCCAAGAAACGCATTGTTTCTGACTGTACTTATTGCTGAGACGGGTATTTTGATAGGAGAGTTGGATACGATTGCCCGTATCTGTTCCATGTTTTACCTCGCAGCATATGGTTTTATCAATTTATCATTCTTCCTGGAGAGTTGGGCGAGCTCGGATTTTAACCCAACATTCAAAGTAAAAAAATGGGTTGGGCTTCTTGGGTTTATCGCCACATTTGTCGTGATGTTTCGACTGGATATGCTGGCTATGATTGCAGCATTTGTTGTAATAGGTGGCATTTATTTTTGGCTGGCAAAAAAGCAACTGGCCCTTGGTTCAGGTGACGTGTGGCAAAGTGTATGGTCATCGGTAGTTAAAACAGGACTGCGACGAATGGATGACAAGCAGGATCACCAGCGCAATTGGAAACCCAATGTTTTGCTATTTAGTGGTGGTACAACTCATCGTCCTCATCTGCTTGAATTCAGCAAAGAACTTGTCGGCCATCGGGGTATCGTCACCAATTTCGATCTGTATGAAAATCAAGAGGCAACCCTTTTATTTCCGAAGCATAAACAGAGTGTCAATGACGAGGTTCTGAAACAATATGGTGTATTTGGTCGACGCTTAGAGGTAAAAAATATTTTTAAGGGAATCGAGTCAATTGCTTCCACTTTTGGGTTTTCAGGGATTGAGCCGAATACCATCTTGATGGGATGGGCAAAAAATACGACAGATCCGGTTTGGTTTGCACAAATGACCCAGAAATTAATGGATCTGGATTACAATGTGATGTACCTTGATTATGATGATCGATTCGGGTTTCGACAATATGCTCAGATTGATCTCTGGTGGACTGGTGTGGATCAGAATGCTGAGTTGATGCTGAACATTTCCAAATTTCTGGTTGCCTCGGATCTGTGGAGGAATGCTCAAATCAGAATTCTTCTGGTAGATGAGACCAACAGCAATAAAAAAATCATTGAAAAAAAGATTCACCATTTATTGGAGGATCAACGTGTCGTTGCTTCAGTAAAGGTGATTAGTAATGCAACGGACCAACGTGAGCTATATGAGTTGATGAAAATTTATTCTTCAGATACCGATTTGGTCCTGGTGGGTATCCCGGAAATTGACATGACTGAGGTGGACTCTTTTGTCCGCCACACAAATGATTTGGTGGGTACCATTGGCACCACCTTATTGGTAAAAGCTTCGACGCGCTTTAATGAAGTCGAGCTCTTTTCTTCAGTTGAACCACAAATTCAAAATACCGATAATTCAAACTCAGGTATTCCAGATCAATTAGACATAGTCGATTCTGGTCTTCAGGATTTGGTTCATAAAATGGATCGCGAGCTGACGGAAGTTATCACTACATTTTACCAGCAGGCATTTGCTCCTGTACAGGAAAAATATTTGGAATTGTTTTATACCATAATCAAGCAATGGGAGACAATGTCAATGGATTGTGATAATCCTGCTGAAGGGACTCTAGTATTCAGGCGTCAACTTCGCATTGTTCATGACCAAGTGGCTGGTTTTCGACTTCGTGAAATTAATGTGTTATCAGAGTTGATCAAGGAAGCTGAACTAAATTATTCGGAGCAGATTCAGAACGTCTTGCTTGATTTGCCAAAACGGATACGATATACACATCTAGGGCAAACTTCGACTATTCCATTTCGGGATTTAGCTCGAGTTCAATATCTCAGGTCGTTTGTGCCAGCAAACCATTTGGCTATTCGAGAATTTGGATTTGCCACGTTTAGGCATCTTTTTACTTCAAATAGTGAATTGATCTCGCGGTGTCAACATCTATTTGAATGGGGCGGGTTATCTGATGCAAAATCAGACTGGTCCGGAGATCTTCAAAGGACGCATCAGGATATTCATAAGCTACTTCGGGAGCGAGCAGTTGGCTTCGAAACAATGATAAAGGAGAGTTTTACACAACTGTTGACGGCTGTCAGGCGATGGACAAATGAAATCATTGAAATTTGCGAATCTGATAATCCGGTTCTTACATATCGTCAAGCGGCAAAACATCTTGATAGGAAACGATGGAAAAGTGAATTGGCCGAACAGGAACAATTTTCAGGACTGTGGAAAGAAAATCAACAATTTGTCCATAAGACAATAGAAGTCAACCTTTCACTGGCTGAGGTCAATCTTCAGATAAGCCAAGGAGTACGCACCTTAATGTCAAGACTTGACCAAGACATTAATCAGAGTATATTGCGACAATTGGATAAACATGTAAATACAGTAATCAAGGTCTCTGAGGAGTTCCAGGAACAGTCCACATTGCATTCTTTGGATCAAATTCAACAGGATGAATCAAGGTTTCAAGATGTAGATCGATTATTGGAGGAATTGAATCCGTTTATAACTGGATTGACGTCAACTGTTGAAGGGGAAGCAATTCTTATGAACAAATCATTATTTGAGGATTATAAACAAAATCAATTATCTGGTTTTAAACCGGTCACGTTAGATCTGCCTAAAATTGTTGATTTTATTTTGGAGACAAAATTTGTGGGTGAAATGAGGGTCAAATTAGATGGTTATCTGCAGGATATATCATCTGTTCATGATCAACAGACGAATAAAATTGTGTTATTGCAATCTACTCTGGCCGAATTAAAGCTGCAAAAAGTATCCAAAAAAGAAATTAAACAATTATTGGAGACTGTGAAAGGACGCATACTTCATGATCAGGAAAAAGTACGATCAATTGTTATTCGATTTGAAGAACAAATACGATCAATCGTCCATGATTTGCAGATTGAGTTGGATAGTCAACATCTGGTAGAGCATTCTGATAATTGGGAACGATTTATATCAGTTTCTCGGCGCAAGCGTGGATTGGAATTATTAATCAGTCGTTTCAGGACGAGTATTCGTGAGCAGTATATGTCGTTCATTAGATTGTTGACTGGCCACAAGCACCAATCTGAAGTGTCTTTATTTTTGGGGCAGCATGATCTTAAATCAGATTTGGAGTTGGGATTATCCTTTGTACGGGATCTCGCCCCTGATCTTCAGGTTGAATCTCAATTGCCCTTTTACTACAAGCAGTTGTTTCAAGGAAAACATTTACCTGTTCAACAACGGTATATTGGTCGAGACCGGGAGTTGGAAGCTGTATCCATTTGGCAACAGGAAAAAGTAAAGGGAGCACTTTTGATCGCTGGGAATAGTGGATCGGGAAAGACACATTTTAGTCGCTATGTTGCTGGACAAGTAAAATCGAAAAAGGGTGTCATCCTGGAACTATCGGGGCGGTTTGGGCATATCAATGAATGGAAACGATTGGTATCCACTGCAAGTCAATTCAAAGGAAGCGTTCAGGATTGTTTGGATCAGTTGCCAGGCCGATCTGTGATCATCATTAATGATCTGGAAGTCTGGTGGAATCGGACTTCAAAGGAGGACGTTGTTCTTGAGATTATTCATTTAGTAAAGGAATATAATAAGCGGCATACGTTTATTATAAACGGTAATTTATTTTCGATGGAGGCGTTGACTCAACATCGTCCGATTGGTGGCGTTGTCACATCAACTGTGATCCTGGGCCCCTTAACGAAAGAAGCGATGTTTCAAATTATTATGGAGCGTCATTTTATTGGTGGTCTGGATCTAGAATATCGTGGAGAGGTTAATCCATATTCAAAGATGCCATTTCGGCGATTTGTCAACCGGTTGAGCATTGAAAGTGAGGGTCATATTGGCCGTTGTTTGCAATTATGGTTGCGCAGTATTGTTGGGATACAGGATCATCAACTTGTCATGGCTATGAAGGATCCTGTAGAAGGATTGCGGATTAAATCAGCGGATTGGAAGTGGGTGTTGTATCAATTCATTATTGGTCACCATCTTATGTTTGATCAGATGTCCCGATTATTTGAGGGGCAGGAAGGTGTCATTCGTGACATTTTGGAAGAAATGGAATCTTGTCAATTGATCCATCGTGTCGGATCTGCCGGGTACATTTTGAATCCCAACGTTAAACCGGTAGTTGAGCATTGGTTGTTCAAGCAAGGGTTATTTAATTAGGATAGGTTATGGGTGTAACTGATGGTTTACCAATTCGACTGATCGTCACTTGTTTGATGGTTGGATTTGGGCTTTATTTAATTTTTCTGGTGTACAGAAAGTTTATTTTACCAAGTCAATTGGAACGTATAGATGGAACTGTTCGTCACGCACTTTACCGTAAGGTTGAAATTATCGTGTGGGCCCTCTATATTTTGTTTGTATTATTTGGATTGCTGAGTTATAATTTACTTGTATTTGGTGCCTTAGTTATTATTATATTATTCTTATTCAAAGGGTTCTGGATCAATTATTTTCATGGTGTTACTGTGGTCTATACAGGAACTATTTGTGAGGGAGATGATATTATCGTAGGTAAGTCACAAGGGCGAATCAGCCGATTTGGACTACAGGCACTCCATTTAATCAAGACAACCGGAGAGGAAATTATCGTGCCCTATTCCAAGTTAAATGTGCCTATTCGAATCGCACAGAAGGAATCTCCGGATGTACTGATGATGTCTGTAACGATCCAAATGGGCGCATTGAATCATCCTCAAATGCGGCAACGAATCAAAGAT
Source organism: Lewinellaceae bacterium (assembly GCA_024642625.1). GTDB lineage: Bacteria > Bacteroidota > Bacteroidia > Chitinophagales > Saprospiraceae > JAGNXB01. The sequence continues at coordinate 5,484 of JAHEAU010000123.1, read as the reverse complement.
ATTGTGTTTGCAAATCCTTGGATTATGGTTAACCGGCCAATAGAGATAGTTGTTGAACAGAATCAAGTCCGCATTCGATATGCCGCATTGAATCAGGAAATGGCCGAGTTGGCCAGGCAACGATTGATGAAGGATCTAAGCGAAGTGGATTTTTCTGTCGCACCCAAGGAATAGATGCTTAATTGATCAAATATTCAACATCGGGCGGATCATGAGTTTTCATTCCTGTTTTGGCAAGAATAGCCGCTGACAAAATGTGATCATTCTTCCTCGGCCTGGTCGCCATTAAGATATAATTGGATATAATTTGCAACAGCTGTACCAGCAACTTCAGCCCAGGCATCTGGTCCTGCTGCGATCATCTTTTTCACAGAACCGAAATGTTTCAATAGCTTTTGGGCTGTCTTATCACCAACACCCGGAATTTCAGTCAATTCCGATTTCAGAAATGATTTTGAACGAAGATTTCGATGGAAAGTGATGGCAAAACGGTGAGCTTCATTTCTTGCTTGCTGGATTACCTTCAGGCCTTCTGATTTTTTATTGATATATAATGGCAATGGATCTTCCGGAAAGTAAATTTCTTCAAGCCGTTTGGCTATACCTACAATTGTGATTTTTCCATAAAGTTCCAGTTTTTTCAAACTGTTGACGGCTGCACTCAGCTGACCTTTACCTCCATCAATAATGATCAATTGTGGAAGTGGGGATTCTTCCTCCAAGAGTCGTTTGTAGCGACGGAAAACGACTTCTTCCATACTGGCGAAGTCATTTGGCCCTTCAACCGTTTTTACATGGTAATGTCGATAATCTGCTTTGGCCGGTTTTGCATTTTTAAATACTACGCAAGAGGATACGGGGTGTGATCCCTGGATATTTGAATTGTCGAAACATTCGAGATGCAGTGGCATTTCCTGCATATGCAGGGCATCGCGCAAGGCAGTCAGTACACGTTCTGTTGAGGTAATTTTTTTCGTATGACTTATCGTTTGTTGTCGTTTTTGCAATAGAAAATAGTCCACATTTTTTTGTGACATATCGAGCAGTTTTTTCTTGTCACCACGTTGTGGAACAAGAATTTTAACCTCCTCTTCCAAATATGAAACAGGGAATGGGACAATGACTTCTGTTGTAATACTATTGAATTTGTCACGCAAGTATTCGATTGTATATACCAGAAGGTCCTCCGGGTCTTCATCCAGGTTTTTGGTCATTTCCTGGGTATAGGTATTGATAATGGCGCCATTGATTACCTTCAGATAGTTGACATAGGCTGACTTTTCATCCGAGGCGATTGAAAATACATCCACATCTCGAATGGAGGGATTGACTACGACAGATTTACTTTGATAATCTTCAAATGCTTCAAGTTTGATCTTGACCTGATGTGCTTGTTCAAATTCAAGTTTGTCAACGTGGTTGTTGAGTTCCTTTTGCAGATGGCGTTTGACTTCAGAAAAATTACCGGATAACATATTTTTAATTTGAGCTACCTGATCCAGGTAATCATCTTCTTGTTGTAGCCCTTCACAAGGACCCTGGCAATTTTTAATATGGTACTCCAGACATACTTTGAATTTTCCGGCTTCAATATTTCCCTGTGTGAGATGAAGAGTACAAGTCCGAAGAGTGAAAAGTTTTTTTATCAGGTCCAGTACGATAGCCGTTCGATGTTTGGACGTATAGGGTCCAAAATAAGTTGACCCATCCCGTATCACTCTTCGAGTAAAGAACACCCGTGGGAACCGTTCATTTTTGATACAGATATAAGTATAGCTCTTGTCATCTTTCAGGTTGACATTATATCGTGGTTGGTGTTTTTTTATGAGGGAATTTTCGAGCAAGAGTGCGTCATGTTCAGATTCTGTGATGGTATATTCCAGACGTTGAGCCGCCCGAATCATGACTCGTGTCTTGTAGTATTGTTGTTTTTTTTCACCAAAATAGGATGCGATTCTTTTTTTAAGATTTTTGGCCTTACCGACATACAGAATTGTACCGTCCTCGCCGAGGTACTTGTATATCCCTGGTTCGTCAGGGAGTGTAGGAAGCATAGCCTGGTAATCGGCGTTGGTCATGGTGTACAGGTTCATCCCAAATGTAGGGGAAGAATGCGGAATGCACATGTATCATGAATATCCATTGTCCATCAGTGCGATCTACTAACAGGGTATAATCCCTTTATGTGCTTATTTGTTTATTGAGTTTTGGAAATGTCATTCAAGATAACCGGGACAGGGAATCAATATCCTATCCGGACTATAAAGGAGTCATCAGATGCAAGGATAAGAACCTGAAGAAAATTCAGACGGCTCGATTGGTCACTCTTGATCCAGTCGTTCCCAAATGGCGTCTTTAAGGGGCTGAAGGTTGAATCCGGAAACTGCGGAAATAAACATGTGATCTACGCCTTCTGGCAAAGTGGGTTCGAGGAGGCGCATTAATTCTTCGTCAGCCATATCACATTTTGTGATTGCGAGTAGACGGGGTTTGTCGAGTAATTCAGGATTAAACATCGATAGTTCGTTTTCCAGAATCTCGTATTGGTGCCGGATATCTTCAGCATCGCAAGGGATCATAAACAGGAGGAGGGCATTCCGTTCTATATGACGCAAGAATCGATGACCTAGACCCTTTCCTTCATGTGCGTTTTCGATAATACCCGGGATATCGGCCATTATAAACGAGCGATGATCCCGATAGGGCACCATGCCCAGATTCGGTACGAGGGTAGTAAAGGGATAGTCGGCGATCTCTGGTTTCGCGGCAGAAATGGCAGCGAGAAGTGTCGATTTTCCTGCATTAGGGAAACCGACAAGGCCAACATCTGCGAGGACCTTCAGTTCGAGAATCTTCCATTCCTCCAGTCCCGGTTCTCCGGGTTGTGAAAAGCGTGGAGACTGGTTGGTGGGCGTAGCAAAGTGAGCATTTCCCAAGCCGCCTCGACCACCAGGTGTGAGTACTACGGTTTCACCTTCTTCTGTAATCTCGAAATGAATTTTACCGGTTTCCACATCCTTTGCAACTGTCCCTAGAGGGACTTCAAGGATGATGTCCTTGCCCATGGCCCCTGATTTTCGAGCGCTTGCACCGTTCTGACCATCTTCAGCAATCACATGTTTGCGATACTTGAGGTGAAGGAGTGTCCAGAGTTGTTTGTTGCCTTTGAGGATAATAGCACCGCCTTTGCCACCATCGCCTCCGTCAGGTCCTCCCATGGAGGTCATTTTGTCACGATGGAAATGTGCAGATCCGGCCCCTCCTTTTCCGGAGCGACAACAGATCTTGACATAATCGACGAAGTTTTGATCCATACCTGTGTGTGATCAGTCGATCAGACTGTCGATCACCCCGGTCAGTCGTTGAAAAATCTCATCAAGTGAGCCGATACCTTGTACAGTGTGTGATTTGCCTATTCTGTGATAGTGATCAGATACCGGGGTCGTCTCGGATTTGTAAACATCGATCCGGTTTCGGATGATGGATTCATCATTATCATCAGGTCGGCCGGATGTTTTTCCACGCAGCAGAATCCGCTTGACGATCTCTTCTTCGTGTACATCCAGAGCGACAAGACCTGTTATTTCTTCTCCTTTTTCAGCAAGGAATTTGTCAAGAGCTTCTGCCTGAGCGACAGTACGAGGAAAGCCATCAAAAATGAATCCTTTTGTAGCAGGAACGCTGTTGACTTTGTTGCGCAACATACCGATGGTGACCTCATCGGGCACTAATTCGCCAGCGGCCATATATTCCTTGGCTTTTTGACCCAAAGGTGTATCGTTGCTCATTTCATACCGAAACAGGTCGCCAGTAGATATATGTGTAAGGCCATAGTGGTCAACAAGTTTTTCTGCCTGGGTGCCTTTGCCTGAACCTGGAGGGCCAAAGAGGATGAGGTGGATCATAGGTGATCTTTAATGAAGCTGCAAAAGTAGCGAAAAACGATGAGGGGATCCAGTCTAGCGAGAAGCTGTCATATTGGCTCGGACCACATCGCGTCCGCCGGCAATTTTCGGATTCCAATAGCCGGATTGGGTGATGTTTTCACGAATTACGCCGCGGCTGGTGGTACTGTGGATCACGGTAATGCCGGAAGCATCCATCGTTTCAACCAGGGCGACATGAAAGATTCGACCCTTTTTGGAAAAATAGACCAGATCACCGGGTTGGATGTCAGCCAGTTTTACGGCATCGCCAACCTGAGCTTGAGCGCCCGATTGATGTGGAAGTTGGATGTCATACTGGCTGAGGATAAAGCTCGTAAAGCCAGAGCAATCAAATCCTGTTTTGGGCGAAGTACCCGAATACTTATACCGCGTGCCGATATACTGTGCTGCTTCATGGCGAATGTCTTCGCGCATCGCCCATTCTGCGTCATTTGCACTCCAGGATTTGGGGGCATGAGCAGATTTGGCAACTTGACAGCCCGTTCCTATGACGAGGAAGAGCGGAAGAACAAGACGAAGAGTAAGACGAAATAATGGCTTCAAAACAATCAATACATTCATAACGGAGATGCGTTTGTACCTGGGTATACGCATTTCCATGGATTCGGTTTCCACAGGCGAAGATACAACGAATCCGATATGTTTAAATTGCTTATTTTCAGGAAGTCAGAGAAAAAGTATCCCGATCTGCAAGAAATGGGAATCGATCCCGCCAAGTCTTCAGGTCATCTCGATTGATGGTCACCTGCAACGTCGTTTCTGAATGCGATGATGAGGCTAAAATTTCTCCTTGATAGTCAATCAATGTCGAGTCTCCACAGTATTCCAGTCCGTTTTCATCTCTTCCCAACCGATTGACGCCGGCGGTAAAACATTGATTTTCTATGGCTCGTGCCCGCAGGAGATGTTGCCAGTGGGTGCGGCGTGGTTCAGGCCAGTTTGCCACATACAATAGGAGGTCATAATCTTGTGTGTTCCGACTCCATACCGGAAAACGCAGGTCGTAACAGATCATGGGGCAAATCCGCCAGTCCTTCCACTCAGCGATCAATTGTTTTGTGCCGGCCGTATAGACATTGTGCTCACCAGCCATAGCGAAGAGGTGTCGTTTGTCATAGTGGAGTACCTGGCCATGAGGATCAACCCAAAGCAGCCGGTTATAATATTTATGTTGGTCTCTGATGACAACACTTCCTGTGATGACGGCGCCCGTTTCATGGGCCAATTCCTTCATCCAATCCGTTGTTGCGCCATCAGGCTCTTCGGCAACATGTTCGGGTTTCATAGTAAACCCGGTGGAGAACATTTCAGGCAGGACAATAAGGTCAGCCTCTCCAGACAGGTCGCGAATTTTCCAGGAGAACATCTGTCGGTTCATCTTGGCATTTTCCCAATACAGAGCAGACTGAATCAAGGCAAGTCGGAGGGTATTCATGTCTGTAAATTACGCAAAAGAGGTGATGTTGGGGAGATGATTTGAACCGGATGTAGACAAAAAAACCCTTCCTGTGAGGGAAGGGTTTTTCGATCTTGGTTA
>JAHEAU010000122.1 GCA_024642625.1 Lewinellaceae bacterium | reverse complement strand
AACGAAATAACGAAATAACGAAATAACTTCCTGATAACTTCCTCCCCTCCAAACTCATAACCTCTATCAAGATCTATCCGCCATACGATACACTGTCTCCACAATTTGATCAATCACAGGTGGATACGGGATGTACTGAATATGCTGGTTGTCCAGTCCCCAGATTGGAATAGTAATGATTTTGGTTTGATGCCCCAGAGTCACCATCACCTGAAGAGGTATGGGTTGTGGCTTTTCGCCCTTTCGGCGATGACAGAGTTGTTCCTTGCAATCATACGCCCGATCCAAATCAAAGTACCCTTGATCCCGGATCCAATAGGCAAAGGCTTCCAACTCATTGCGGGCGATATCTTTTCGGGTGACCATCAATCCTTCTCGTGCAGTCTGGACTTCACGAACCAGGCGCCCCTCCGAATTGATCTTGACAAACTGCCGGTACACTGGATTGATTCCTCCATAATAACCGCCACCCGATACTTCGATCTGGATGCGAATCGGTGGTGGTCCTAGCTGCTGATCTGGATGTTGCCATCGACGCCAAAATGCCCACCAGGGTATTTTCTTTTGAGATGGAATAACTGCCTTTTTATCCCGGGTAACCAATACCGTCGGCAACTCATACCAGGGGCGCTCAAACGGAGTGGCTCGTGGTTCTACCTTTCGGAAAACATAGACGTACTGCTCGTGTCGTTCGGGTGTTTGGAACTGAAAATGCAACGTAGCCGGGTCGGGTTGATGAACGCAAAAGAGCGAATCGCTGCGATACACAAACCGAAGAGCACCTCGATCCAATTTCCAGGGATGTTGAGAGATTTGGCCTGTCATGCCAACCTCTGCGGTATTGTCAAAACGAAAATGGACAAACGAAGGATAGGCATCCAACCCTTGATGGACAACCTTGTTTGAAGCGACATGGAGGGTTTGAACGTATTGCCACCAGGATTCTACCAGATGCGTTTCCGTGACTTTGGAATAAGGGCAAACTGGTGGGATGACCTGTGCATGCACAGAGAAAAGAAGGAGGCCAAGGAGGCCGGTCAGGAAAAGTTGACGCAGTACCATAGGACCTGAAAAGGGACAAGCGGGTCTTCACCCGCCTGCCCAAAAATTCCCCCCTTTACAACTTTATACCAAAAGTCATCACGAACAAATCCTGAATTTGTTCTGTGTTGACCAGCAATTCTGGTGCGTTTGCGGTTGCATAAGGAGTATATCCTTCCTCTCTGGTTTGACGTCTGAATCCAAGATCGATATAGAAATTTCGATCCCGAATTCCGATACCTGCTGACCAGGAGCGCGACCACGTATCATTAGTAGCATACTCCGTGCCAGAAAAGCCCATGCCTGCACGAAAACGAAAAATTCTGTATGCCAACTCACCGCCAAAACGAACATTTAAAGCATCCTGAAGAGATTCCAAAATGGCCTGGTTGGCCTTGCGCTCAGCTTCCCGAAATGCTGGGTTATCTATCTCCGGTGTGAAATTGAAACTGGCAGAACTATAATCTACCCATTCGATTTCACCACTGAGAAAACCGGACGGGCGGTCAACACCTGTTCCATCGCCTCCACCCAATACCAATCCAATGTCTCCAATTAATCGCCAAGGTGTATATAATCGATAATCAAAGACTCCATCGGGAGATTTGGCGTCAAGAGGGATGTCTTGGCCATTCAGCTCGTAGTTAAAATTGATTTCTTTTGTATAGTTGTCCGTGATCCGAAAAGCTGTAGGTGTGTGAATGGCCGCACCGACCCGCAGTCGTTGATTAACCCGATAGATCATACCCAGTTTCAGATTGACACCGGTACCGCTACTCTGTAGATTTTCATTCCAGCTCAAACTATTGAAAAAGGGAATGGTATCGAGGACGTCCATTTCCCTGTATGTTTTGCTCTCTTCATAATTGAGGATGGGGATGCCGATGGTCGCCCCCAGATAAAGCTTGTGGTCATAGTTGCCGGCAAAGCCAAGTTGCAATTCATTTTGATATCCACTGCTTGTAATAGATTGATCTTTCTTTACAAGAGCACTCCTGTCAGGGACCAGCAGGAAGTCAGAAGCATATATATCTGATTCATTTTGTTGCAGGTAAATAGCTCCAGCTTCATAGGCCAGGCCCGCTTCAAAGTCATCGAGATCATCAGGGACAAAGCCGTTTCCCAACTCAACAAATCGATCGGTCAGCGAACCGGGTGCATTTCCGGCCCAATAGCTCTTCGATCGATACGTGGCCATCTGCGTGATTCCGATGCCGAGATTGGCTGACTTCCATTTCCCATTCCGGGGTGTATGCGCAGCGACAATATAGCCGTTGTTGAAGTGAAATCGATTCAGATCGTCAGTATAAATTCCGTTTTCACCATCCAATAACCGACTGTTGTTCTCTATGTGATAAAGACCTGGAGTAAGTGCTAGTTCAGACCGACGAAAAGCAGCAAGTCCGGCAGGATTAGTGGATAAGGCACCAAAGTCGGCACCTAAAGCACCAAGACTGCTCATTACGCCGATAGATCTGGCACCACCATTCCGATCAAGTCGGCTGAATCGGAGCGCATCAGATGCCGATTGGCTAAAAAGAGTGTGTGTACCCAGAATACAAAGGATGAGGAGAAAATTTGTTTTATTCATTTGAACTAAACTTCAGGTCAATAAAAAGAAAAGGTGGATGGAGCCCACTGGGCCACGCATCCACCTTTGCACATTCTTCTTTGGAGGAGTTGACTGATTTATTGGTCGCCTCCGCGTCCACTTTTTCGGGGGCTACCACCTCCGGAATTGTTGTTTCCGCTTTGTCTGCTGGAGTTCCCCCCACTTGCATTGCTTCCACCCCCTCCACTGTTACTATTATTGCGCGAAGGTCGATCGAATGTCCGGCTTGGCGTTTCCTGGCGCGGTGGCCGAGGTGCCTCATAAGTTGGACGATCGGATGTTCTCTCTCGACGACTTGGGATTGTTTGTTCCTGACTCCGTGTTGGCCGATCATCACGGGTGTTTGGACGGGTCTGAGAAGAGCGATCGGGATTTGTCCGTGTCCTGCTGTTTTGGGGCAATGTTCTTGGATCTGAAGCCGGCGGATTTTGCCGATTCCGCAGATAATCGTCCCGATAACTGTCACGTGAACGTTCTTCGCGAACAGGCCGCTCAACAGTTTCATTTGGACGTTGATCCGAATTTTCGCTCCAGTTTCTGCCTTCTTTAACTTGATCCGTATTTCCACGATCTGCTTGACCCGCTGCAGGACCCAATGGATCTCTGCGCACAGGTTCTTGAATCTGAGGGTTACGTGGAGCAGAAGGCTGATCTAATCCTTCTCTGACAGATGAGACGTCACGGCCAGTTGTTGGTGGATTGTCACGAATGACCCGGCCACCGCCAGTCTCATCCTGATCCATACCTCCAGGACCGGATGGTCGGCCATTCGTCTGCTTCAAGACAGGAATACCACCACCGACATATTCTGGATCGCGTACCGTTCCCCGACTGGGACCAGTGCGGGAATCTGTAATCCGGGGCCCATAATAGGTTCCTTTCGGATTTTGATTGACAGTGCCATTATTGTTGCCATACCAGTAACCGGGATGATTGTAAGGATCGTTATAATAGTTGTTTACGTAATAGTTGTTGCCCCAACCTGGACCCCAGCCATTGTTAAAACCGCCATTCCAGCCATAATTCCAGCCTTGATTAAAGCAGGCACCACCCCAATATGGATCATACCATGGATCATAGACCCGGTAAGCACCCCATCGATTGTACGACCATGGATCACTGTAATAGCGCCATCCCCATGTGTTGAATCCGCCCATGGCAAAGCCTGGACCTCCCCAACGCATGCGATTGTATCGACGCCATGACCAGTAGTCGCCACCACCCCCAATGTTAATATAAATTGAAGAGCCAGGCATGATCCATGGATCATAAAAGCCCAGATCAGTATATACCGGATCATAATAATCAAATCCGCGATACGGATTGTGGAATCGACGGAGACGAGAAGAATAGAAATAGCCTTGGTCTTCCCAGTATTCATATCCATCATATTCGTCATCATATTCGGGAAGTTCCTCCCGATATGTGGTCGTCGGTGGTGTAGACTCGTAGACTGCTACAGGTTCCGGTTGGACATCCCAAACCGGATCAAAGTAGAGGTCATCGTCGGATTGTGCTTGTGCCAGTAGGGGTATAGTGGCCGCCAGCAACAGCAAAACTCGGTTTTTCCAAAGATTTTTCATGTGCATTACTCGTTATGGTCTATCTCCTCTCTTCCAATACTAATGTAGTACTTTTGGCGCCTGAAAGGTGTTAAAACGCTCTTAATTGATTGCAAGAGCGTGTTAAACTGATCATTACCTATTCAACAACCAAACAACTCTTCCGGTTCCAGCGCAACGAACACGCCGTTTTTTACGTAAAGACCTTCAATCCAAATTCAGCATATGGCCAAGGCGATCACCTCCCGCAGCGAAGACTACAGTCAATGGTACAACGATATCGTCCGCAAGGCCGGTATGGCTGATTACAGTGCCGTGCGCGGTTGCATGGTCATCAAACCCCACGGGTTTGCGATCTGGGAAAAGATGCAGCAACAGCTCGACAAAATGTTCAAGGACACAGGCCATGTCAATGCCTATTTCCCTCTGTTCATTCCCAAAAGTTTCCTCAGTAAGGAAGCCCAGCACGTGGATGGCTTTGCCAAGGAATGTGCGGTGGTGACTCACCACCGCCTGATGAATGCACCGGACGGATCAGGAGTGATCGTAGATCCAGATGCAAAGCTTGAAGAAGAACTCATCGTCCGTCCGACTTCAGAGACTATCATATGGAATACATATAAGGATTGGATCCAGAGTTATCGCGACCTTCCTTTGCTCATCAACCAATGGGCAAATGTGGTCCGGTGGGAGTTGCGTACTCGTCTCTTTCTGCGTACTGCTGAATTCCTCTGGCAGGAAGGGCACACGGCGCATGCGACCAAACAGGAAGCTATTGAAGAAACCCGCCTCATCCTGGATATCTATGCCACTTTCGCCGAAGAGTTTATGGCCATGCCCGTCATCAAAGGTGTGAAGACAGCCAATGAGCGATTCGCAGGTGCAGATGATACCTATTGCATCGAAGCACTCATGCAGGATGGAAAAGCTTTGCAGGCAGGTACCTCTCACTTCCTTGGGCAGAATTTTGCAAAAGCATTTGACGTCACCTTCCTGAACAAGGAAAACCAACAAGAACATGTATGGGCTAGCTCCTGGGGTGTCTCTACTCGTCTCGTAGGTGGACTGATTATGACCCACAGTGATGATGACGGTCTGGTATTGCCGCCCAAATTGGCTCCAACCCAAGTGGTCATCGTGCCTATTCCAAAGCCTTCTCCGGAGATCAATGATGCTGCAGAAACACTGATGAAGGAATTGCGGGCAGCAGGGGTCTCAGTCAAATACGACCATGATGAAACAAAGCGACCAGGTTTCAAGTTTGCTGAACACGAGATGCAGGGTGTACCTGTCCGAGTGGGTATCGGTATGCGCGATCTGGAACAGGGCAAGCTTGAAATTGCCCGCCGGGACACCAAGGAAAAATCGTTTGTTCCGAAGGTAGGTGCTGCGACTTATATCGTGAATTTGATGGATGAGATCCAGGAGAACCTCCTTCAAAGAGCCAAAAACCATCGCACTGAAAATACCCGTACTGCCGAAACGATGGATGACATGGTATCCATCCTTGATGGACCGGGTGGATTTGTCTCTGCACACTGGGATGGCACCTCTGAAACTGAACTGGCTATAAAAGAGCAGACAAAAGCAACCATTCGTTGCATTCCACTGGATGGCAGAGATGAAAAAGGTGCTTGTATCCTGACCGGTAAGCCGAGTGCACAACGGGTGTTGTTTGCCCGAGCGTATTGATTCCTTAATCCAGGATATGACTCTCTCCACCCTCAAACCCTCTGCAATGAATAGTCAGGGGGCTACAAGGATCCATAAGCAGACCCCAAATGCCGCTATTTATAGTTACTCTCAATTACACAAATGGCTTAGGAATAAACTGGTTTTGGGAGCAAAGGAACATCTTGATGAGCTAGTCAATTGAGCTCTGATTTAGACTCTTTCTTACATTGTTCGGCAGGATTTTTCTATTTTGACCGCAAATTCAACCTATGCACATCGATACAGACCATTGGGATAAGCAGGATTATCTAGCGTTTATCCTGCTGTATCTGGCAGAAGCCGATGGTCAATTGGAGGATCAGGAGCTGCAATATATCGCCGACCATCTCGGCAAGGAACATCTGGATCACATTCGTCAACCGGCAAGTCAGTGTAATGACTTCCAATGTCTGGAGGTCATGCGTGAATTACGCCCGAGGTTTTATCCCGATCAATCCGGCCTTGAATCATTGAAACTCGAGATGACGGAATTGTGCAAAGCAGGAAATCGGTTCAGTCAGTTTGAACATGAGGTGATCGAAATGATTGCCAAGCAACTTTAGACGATTTTCAATCAGATATTTGGAGGCTCGGGATCATCGATTCAGGGCCTCTGCTTTTCGGGATTGTTTTTGATTGAGGATTTGGGTTGATCACAGATTCCGGCTAATTTTGCACCGCCGCTGAATGGCAAAGCTATGGGAAGAGCATTTGAATATCGCAAAGCGACCAAAATGAAGCGCTGGGCCAGTATGGCCAAGGCATTTACCCGGATTGGAAAGCAGATCGCCATCTCTGTAAAAGAGGGTGGACCAGAGCCTGAAGCGAATCCAAAATTGCGCGCTGCCATCCAGAATGCAAAGGCAGCGAACATGCCCAAGGAAAATGTGGAGCGTGCCATTAAAAAGGCTTCGTCCAAGGATCAGGAAGAGTATAAAGAACTGGTTTATGAAGGGTATGCACCCCATGGTATCGCTGTACTTGTCGAATGTGCAACGGATAACCCAACACGGACGGTAGCCAATGTGCGTTCCTATTTCAATAAATGCAACGGCAGCCTGGGTACATCAGGTTCTGTGGATTACCTCTTTGAGCATAAGTGCTTTTTTAAAGTGGTCCAACCTGAAGGCTTGGATCCGGAAGAGCTCGAATTTGAAATGATCGATCACGGAGGCGAAGAGCTCGGTATGGAGGAAAACCTGATTGTGATCTATGGTGCCTTCGAATCCTTTGGTTCATTGCAAACATTCCTTGAAGAAAAAGGGCTGGAAGTAGATTCTTCAGGATTTGAACGAATCCCCACTATGACCAAGGAGCTGACCGAAGAGCAGATCGCCGATGTCGAGAAATTACTCGAGCGGATGGATGAAGATGAGGATGTCAACCAGGTGTTTACCACCATGGCCTGATCTCCATTTTATCTGAACAATTCCGAAGAAATATGGTCTGCGAAATCCAGACCGGCTTCTGTCAGAGTGTACACTTCCTCTTTGCCAAGCACCCATCCTTTGGACAGGAAAGGAGCCACTTCATTCAGAAAATGAGTTTGGTCATCCTGAGATAGGTCGGCCATCGAGCAGCCCCATTTTGTACGAAGTCGGGTGAGCACATATTCATTATACCGCTCTTTCTCTGAGAGGACCTCCACCTCGCGGTCCGGCATTCCGGTATTCATGCCAACGATGTATTTTGGATTATTGGCCACGTTCCAGGAACGTGTTTTTCCATCATAACTGTGCGCCGCCGGACCAAAACCCAGATACGGCTCTCCCTGCCAGTAGCTGGTGTTGTGTCGCGAATGCCTTCCGGGCAAAGACCAGTTGCTGATCTCATAATGATCATAACCAGCATCTTTCAATATATGGCGAAGTAGGGCAAATTGACGGACTGTTTGCTCATCATCCGGGGCAGGGGAGGTGCCGGATTTGACAAAGTGGGCCAAGGCTGTTTTGGGTTCTACAGTGAGCGCATACGCGGAGAGGTGATCGACTCCTGCATCGATCATTCGTAGGATGTTCTTTTGGAATGTCTCATCTGTCATCCCCGGAGTACCGTAAATGAGGTCGGCATTGAGACTGTCAAAGCCGGCCTTTTTAGCCAGTTGAAGAGAGACTATTGCCTGGTTCGCATCATGGCTCCGGTTCATATAGGCCAGGTCAGTCGGCGAAAAGGACTGGATCCCGATAGATAGCCGATTGATGCCGACGGCCAAAAGTTCATTCATGTAATCTTCATGAAGATCATCCGGGTTGGCTTCCAGGGTGATCTCCGCATTTTCGGACACAGGATAGTGCAATCGGATAAGATCCAGAATGGAGGAAAGTTCATCTCCAGTCAAAACAGAGGGAGTGCCACCACCTAAATAGATGGTCGATATTTCATCCAGTTTCAGTTCATCTTTCCGGCTCACAATTTCCAGATACAAAGCCTGGAGCAGATCCGCTTTCAACTGAAGAGAAGTGGAAAAATGAAAATTACAATAATGGCATGCCTTCCTGCAAAAAGGGATATGAAGATAGATGCCGGCCATTGGGCAAAGGTAGAGTAAAGCAGGTTGGCAGAATGAATTCAAAGGCCCCTTTGGGAAAGACTCTGGGGCGACAAATGAATGGTTTCATGGATGAATGTCGGTAGTTGATTGTATACTTATTGATTCTTTGGCAGTTAGACAATTGGAAGATCATGAAAAAATGGATGATCATCGTATTTGCGTTTGCTTCCTGTATCCCTGTGGCAATGTCACAATCAGTTCAGTTAACAGTCATCAATGGGACTGGAGCTGGGTGGTATGACGAGGGAGATACGGTTCATATTTTTCAGGATATTAAATTTGCCTGTGGGTTCTCTAGTCATATCCCCTGGGTCTCTTCTTATCCCGACATTCTACTCGAGCCAAATGAATGGCATACCCGCTTGGTGATGCCCAGTGCGGATGTGACTGTGGAGGGTTCTGAGGAAATTCCGGCAATCGTTCCACCGGATGTTGGATTCGGTTATATCCCGGGGTATAACGAGATCAAACCCATTCGAATCTGGTATCCATATTCCTCCAGTACGATCGGTTTGATCTGGTTGTTTGACGACGCTCAATTTGTTGGTTCCGGGCAGAATTGTACAGGTGAACAAACCGATTTTATCTATCAGGCAATTGTTCGAGGCTTTGTCGTTATCCAAATGGATGCTGAAGAAGTGACGATAGGTGATCAGGATGGGGATGGAAGGTTGGAATGGGATATCCAGATGACAAATCCCGAATTGAATATCGACCTGCAGAATATTAAAGTCGTTCGAGATAGTCTGATTAAATCTCAATGGAAAATCAACAGTGAATGGCCTCAATACACTGTTGGTATGGGGAATGGGGGATCGTTTGCTTCACTTGCAGCAATTGTTTACGATTGGAGTGCTGTGGTGAGTTTTTGCGAAGAAGGCGAGGCGGTATTGTTCCAGGAAACGACTGTCCCCACTCGATGGAATATGGCCAGGTATGATCAAGATACAATGGTGTCCAACAGTCAGGCTTATGCCAATTACCAGGCCTTGGTAAACAGGGGAATTTGTGCAGCATACTGGGAACAGGAACGGAGTCCATTATATCGCGAACGATTTGAACGGGCTATTTGTGATGAGGAGCAATCAGCTGCGTTGTATCAGGAGTTGGAAGACAATAACCAACTTTCAGATGGTGGGTGGATCAAGGAATCCTTCGAGCAATTGGAAGAAGAAATTCTGGGTAATCCAACAGTATATCCTACGTGGCATTCACTTTCTATTTACGAATTGCCGTCTTCACTTTGCCAATTGAAAGTGACCATGGCAGAACATGCTTTTTACGCAGATCGAAATCAGGCTACCCTGGATTTCTTAATCGATCCGTGTATGGCTTCACCTATTGATCAGGCCAATACGGCTAAAGCAATAAGTGTCTTTCCCAATCCTTCGGCAGGACAAATTTGGGTCGATATTCCAGATGAATCATGGCATCTGCGAGGGGTTGTATCTGCCTTGGGGCAATGGATCCTTTGTGAAGTTGAACGGATAGACACCAAGCTTCTTCAGATTAACATGCGTTCCCGGGTCCCTGGACTATATCATGTTTTACTCCAGTCCAACAAAGGAGATTTACAGTCAATCCCGATCGTTCTGAAGTAGGTAAACCTTACGCCTCCAAATGCCCGCGAACAGCTTCGATCAAGGTTGGCGCAGGTGCCACTCCGGATTGACGCCAAACCGCCTTTCCATTCTTGAAGATCATGATGGTCGGGATGGACTGGACCTTGAGTGATCCTGCCAATTGGCCATTGCGATCGACATCAATCTTGATGATCTCCACATCGTCACCCAAGGCCTTTTTGACCTCCTTGAGGATCGGCGGCATCATGCGACAAGGGCCACACCAA